>JANNEN010000241.1:0-7360 GCA_031378715.1 Emticicia sp. | reverse complement strand
GATTATAACTTCCAAACAGCGGTGCGATATACACTCGGAAATATCTATTTTCAACAAAAAACGGGCAGCGATATTCGGCTTTTTGTTATTACTGATAATGGATTTCAATGAATACGACCATTTCTCGGACGGAAACCCATTATCAGTAATACCAAAAAGCCGAATATCGCTGCCCGTTTTTTGTTGAAAATAGATATTTCCGAGTGTATCTCGCACCGCTGTTTGGAAGTTATAATCATTCCCCCACGCAATGTATGAAACGTTTGTAGTATCGTTTTTTTGCTTCAAAATGAGCTTTTTACCTTCATTTGTATTCAAAAAGTAGTATTCCGCTTGGTTTTTAACATAATATTCAAAACTTTGTAGGTAAAGATTATTGCTGGGCGATACAATGACATTGGTATAATTAATGCCCTTCGATACCTTGTGCAGTTCAAGATTTTTGGTAGTTTTATTGAGTTTGATGTAGTGAAGATCCGAACCGATAATTTGGTAACTCAAAATATTTCTCTCCCAAACGCTGCTGACTCGATTGAGCGAATCGAGCCACGCAAAACTCGTAAAAGTATATCCACCATTATTATTGTTCTGTTCGTATTTCTGAAAAACAAGTAACAGTTTATTATCAACCTCCTGCAGCGTACTTATTGAATCAGAACGAGCAATAACCCTTTCGAGTTTCGAGCCGTCGGTTCGCCAAATATGCTCCCCTTTCAAATAACGGTAGCCGTATTTTCGGATATTTATATTACTGTAACCACTCGGTGATTCACCCAAAGCATCACGCAGGATTTTTGTATCGGCGGGCGTTCCGTCAGAAACCCACAAAGAACTCGGCTGATATTTTTCGGGCTGATAGACAGTAAACACAATTTTTTTTCCCAAAGTATCAATAAACTGAACTCCACTGGGGCTTGTGAAGCGTGTATTTTCAAAAGTCGTGATTTGCTCTTGGGCAAATACCGCTCTAAAAACAAAGAAATTAACAAGAAACAGTATTTTTTTCATGGATAAGAGGGCTTAATTTTGCCCTTCTATGACCATGACTAAATTTGGTGCAGAATGGTTGTAATCACCCCGATATTTATTTACTCCTCCCCCACCGCCACCGCAATTTTAGAATCTGCCGTGCCATAGTAGAGAAACCATTTCTTCTTGAAATATACCAAACCTTCCACAAAAACCACGTTGTTTACCTGCCCTGTGAGTTCGTAAGGTTTATCGGGTTCAAAGAAAAAAGTTTTCGAGCGATTGATAATTTTTGAGGGGTCGTTTTTATCAAACAGCACTTGTCCTGCTCGGTAGGCATTTTTGGTGTCTTTGCTTTTATTCTGAAAGCCTTTATTAGCACTATTATAAATCAAGAAAATACCCTCATTGCGAACAAATGCCGCTGGGCCCGACTCGACCAACCAACTATCAAAATTATCGGCACGGGGCTGCAAAACTGGCTTGGGTTTGCCCGCTTCATCTTCCAAAATCGTCCAATCGGTCAAGTTATCGGAGCTTGCCAAGTACAAATTGGTATCGCCCCAATACATCATGTACTTTCCATTGATTTTGGTTGCAACAAATCGCTCGCCTACTTGCTTGCAGATAATTGCCCCCGATTTCGACCACAACATTTCGTTTTTAGGTGCCTTAAACGCCAAACCTTCTTTTGTCCAAGTCTGTAAGTCAGTTGAAGAAGCTACGCACAAGCGAGCCGTTTTTCCGTCGTAAGCCGTGTAGGTCAAAATGTACTTTCCATTGTCGGTTTCTACCAAACGGGGGTCTTCGCACCCGCCAGGGTACTCGTATTTTTTCATGAAATCATTGTCAGGAAAAAACACGGGCTTGCTCTGCCGCTTGAAATGCACACCGTCTTGGCTCACCGCCAAACCCAAACGAGAAGTACCTTGCACAACTTTGAGCGTATCTTCGGCACGGTAGAGCATATACACTTTGCCATCACGCACTACCGCCGACGGATTATAGACATCTTTTGCCTCCCAATTAATTGATTTTTGCAAAATCGGGTCAAAAAAAGTGGTCGTATCGACGGCTCCCATAATCGGATTTTCGGAATCTTGTTTTACAAAATTACTAAGTTGCCAAGTTTGCTGGGTGTTGTTTTTGCAGGAAAAAACTATTAAAAGTAAGAAAACAAGGCTTTTTTTCATTGATTTTCGGAAGGTAAAGGTTTCTAAATTGTAAAAATAATCACTTCAACAACTCCCATTTCACCAAACCAATATTTGATAAAAAATACCGCAACGAAACCCGCAACACACCCAAACCGTATTTTGAACTTCGCACAAAATTAATCGACGAAGCCTCATCAAAATACTTCGTTGGGCAGGTTACTTCCGCAATCTCGAAGCCCTTAGCAAAAATTTGGGCTATCATTTCGTTATCAAAAATAAAATCATCATCGCACCGTTTGAAATCAACCGCTTGCAGCACTTCCCGAGAAAACGCTCGATAGCCCGTGTGGTATTCGGAGAGTTTTTGGCTCATCAAGATATTTTGGGTGAGCGTCAAAAACCGATTAGCGATGTACTTATACATTGGCATTCCGCCCTTCAAAGCACCCTTGCCCAAAATCCTCGACCCAAAAACCACGGGGTATAAATCCTCCCCGATGATGCTGACCATTGCCCTAATTAACTTGGGCGTATATTGATAATCGGGGTGAACCATCACCACAATATCGGCTCCAATTTCGAGGGCTTTTGTGTAACAAGTTTTCTGATTTCCACCGTAGCCTTTGTTCACATCGTGGCGGATAACGTGCTGAATACCAAGGTTTTGTGCAACTTTGGCGGTATCGTCGGGGCTATAATCATCAACCAATATTACCTCGTCCACGATGTCGAACGGAATCTCTCGGTAGGTACGTTCGAGGGTCAGCGATGCACGGTAGGCAGGCATGACGATAACTACTTTTTTGTCATTGTACATGAATTATTCGAGTTTTCGGTGCAATTTTGCAAATCATTTCGGTCAATGTTTTGTTATAAACCAACAAAACCTCGGCTTGATTTCAAAATTGTCATTTGGGTTTAGTGTTTATTTTATCCTTTTAGCAAGGCAAACCAAATGCCAAAATTAAACAGTATATTTATTTAAAACTTGATTTTATGATTTTTTCAAACGAAACAATATTTTTTATTGGTTTTTCGGTGTTCGTGGCCTTAGTTATGGCCTTTGATTTGGGGGCGTTTAGCAAATCGACCAACCACAAAGTTAGTTTCAAAGAAGCAGGAATATGGAGTGCCGTTTGGGTGGCATTGGCTCTTGGTTTTTTCTTTTTTCTCCGCCAATACGGCTACCTCATTCACGACATTAGCGACGCTTCGCACCTCGAAGCGGTAAGGCTGCAATACTACGACAAGCTCAAACTTCCAACCGATTTTGGGGCGGCTCTCGTAAAATTTCAGAAAAGTATGTCGATTGATTATCTCACGGGCTACCTCACGGAATACTCGCTTTCGGTCGATAATATTTTTGTATTTATCTTGATTTTCAACTCCTTCGGGGTTCACGAAAAATTCTACAAAAAAGTGTTGGTTTGGGGCATCGTGGGGTCAATCGTACTGCGGTTTATTTTTATATTTATCGGAGCAGCTCTGATTCAAGAGTTTGAGTGGATTCTCTACATTTTTGGTGGATTTTTAGTTTACACGGGACTAAAAATATTTTTCAGTAAAGAATCCGAAGAAGAAAAAATTGAGCCAGCCAAACACCCTGTGGTGAAGATTGCCTCCAAAATATTCAACGTTTACAAACGAAACGTTACCGATAATTTCTTGATTTATCATAAAAGGTACAAGAAATGGTACATTACGCCCCTGTTTTTGGTTATGCTCGTCATTGCGGGTACGGACGTGGTGTTTGCCGTAGATTCGATTCCTGCCATATTTTCGATTACAAAAGACCCCTACATAGTGTTTTTCTCAAACGTTTTTGCCATCATGGGCTTGCGGTCGATGTTCTTTTTTCTGTCGAGTATCATGGGGCTGTTTCGTTATTTGCCACTTGGATTAGGCGTTTTACTAACTTTTATTGGTGTAAAAATGCTACTTCACTCCCAAATGGAAGCCATCGGTTTTACGAATACTTATTCGCTTTTGGTAATCGTAAGTATCTTAGCCGTAAGCATCGGAGCATCAATTTTGATTCCCGAAAAGAAAGAAATTTAATGCCGAAGTCATCGCTGACTGAGCGAAGTCGAAGTCCGACTCCAAACCCGCTCGAATTTCCAACCTTTATCCCGCAGATTTATGGGCAAATAAGCGTGCGTTTCTTTGGCCGAAAGGCTACCGAAATACAAATCATCATCGGTCAAAATGAGTGATTCGTAAGCACCATTTTTATCTCTTACGGTAATATCCGCAAACGGTAACTCACTGCTATACAGCGAGTTACCGTTTTTTAGTTGTTCTTTCAGAAACCAATCCGTCCGAAAACTTTCGGGCAAATCTTGTTGCATCACGTACCGCTTTTCTGATATTTCGAGGGCGTAGCTCAGATATTTTTTTAGTAATTTAGGCCCTTCGTTTTGGGCATTTTCAACATTCAGTTGGTCGGGTAAAATACTACTCACAATAAATATTCTTTCTCTCGCCCGAGTGATGGCAACATTCAGCCGATTTTCACCACCGACTTGATTCAAGCTACCAAAATTCATCAACATTCGACCCTTAATATCGGGTGCATAAGCCACCGAAAATATCACAATATCAAACTCATCGCCCTGTATATTTTCAATATTTTTAATGGAAAGTTGAGAGCTAACTCTGAATTTAGCATTCTGAATTATGAACTCAACTGCATCTGCTTGCCGAGCATTGAAGGTAACAACGCCAATACTTTTTTCGGGTGAAGTTTTTTGTAAATTTTCGATGATTTCGCACACCTTTTGGGCTTCGGCTTCGTTGGTATTATTTGACCAAATTCCCGCTACTTTTATGTAATCAATGGCGGGTTCGTTTCGGCTAACTTGCTGATAATGAGGCAATAAACGCAAAGATTTATTATAAAAATGCTGATTAGAAAACTCAATCAAATCCAGCGATTGGCTGCGGTAATGCCCCATGAGCGAGGTTTGTGGCAGGTACTGAGCCGCCAAATCAAGCAGCGAATCTATCTCCAAAATTGGTTCATCGGTCTGGTCGTCTTCGTAGCGAACTTGGTACAAATCATTGGGTTGCAACTGCTTAGAATCGCCCGCTACAACTACCTGTTTACCTCGGTACATGGCAGGGATTCCGTACTCGGCGAAGCACTGCGAAGCCTCATCGAAAATCACTAAATCGAATAAGTTATTATCCAAAACAAACATCGCAGACACCGACTCGGGCGAAGCCATCCAACACGGAATCAGCTTAAAAATCTCCTCGGAATATGCCGCCAAAAGTTTGCGTACCGACCAAAGTTTACGTTTTTTGGTCGTTTGGTATTGCAGTTCTCGGTAGCTTACAGTATTTTGTAAACGATTGATTATTAGGTTTTTATAGGTTTGTTCACGTAATTTGAGCAACACAATTTCTTGACTCAGTACTTGCTTTTGCAATACACATTCTTGGAGTTCGTCTTCCATTTGTTGCATTTTAAGCGATGACACACTCCGCAGAATCGGGTACAAGTTTTCGATGTACTGCACCCACGCCAAACGCAAAGAATTTTGAAAAACTTCAACGGCATTTTCGGGCATTTCAGCAAGTTTTCCGACCACCGAAAACTCCGTTTTTGTGAATGACTCTTTCAAAATATCGGCTTCAACGAGGTCGTCAAACCGCCCCTCCCAACCCGCTCTGTCTGAAACTTCGCTTAAAGAAAAACTTTCAAATTGTTTCTCAGAAATATGGCGTTTCCAATCAAGCATTTTTTGCTTTACTTCAATGATTGTTTGCTTTAAATAATGGCAATATTCTATACTAAAATCAGATTTTTGAAGAAAAATATTTGCCTGATAAATCATCTTGGCTTGATTGGCCAAAATATAATTTTTCAAAGTTTGACTTATCAAATCAAACCCCTCTTTTGCATCAATCAAAATACCTTTTTTAGCGAGTTTTTCTTTGATACTTTCAAAAACTATTCGATTGTCTATTTTTCGGATAAGTACTTCTATATCAGTGGTTTGTAAAATTAATTTGTTTTGAAAAAGCAGTTTTTCTACCTCTTTTTTGTCTTTTGAAAACAACTTCCATGCAAACCAATTTAAGCCCGATTTACTGGCTATTAATGCCTTTTCGGTTTGTGTTTTTTTGAGAATTAACTCTTGCTCCGAAATATTACTTTCAATCCAATTATTAGCAAAAAGGTTTTCGATTTCAGCACTGAGTTTCATTAAATTAATACTTAAAAAACTAACGATACTAACGGGGTTTTGAACCCTGCCAGCGTTTATCTTTTTAAATATTCCAACAACCTTATCATCACTAAAACATTCAATAAAATCACGAACAATGTTCTCATCAAAACCATTCAACTCAACCACCGAAAAACCAGTAGTATTTTTTGCTTCAAACTCCCCTATTTCATTAATCGCTTTATTGATTTTTGGAATGTCGGCATCGGTAAATTTTGCAAACGAAACCCGCTCTCGCCAAAACACATAATCATCACTTTCTCGGAACATCGCTTCGTACTGAAAATAGCGTTTCATTCGCCCCAAAAAATCAGATAAATCATTGAATATAAACGATTTATGCAAATTTTCAAGTTCAATAAACGGCTTTCTGCGACTACTCGTCAGATACATTTCTTTCACCGAAAGCCCACAGATTGACTCATCAAAAAGGGCTTTTTTGAACTCGTCCAATTCTTCGGAAAGTTTATCCATTCTTCGACTAATTTGGGTGAAGTTTCGCTCCAAAAAAATCGCATCAAGTCCCTTGTTTTTTTTCCGATAATTTTCAATTTCATCAATTTGGTTCGATATTTTTTCAAAAAGTTGCTTTCGGTCATTCTTAAAATCATGCACCAACGCCACAAAATCAGTCATGTTGGCTTTCTCTAATCTCCGAAAAACGGTATCCAAAGCCACTCGTTTCTGACAAACGACCAAAACCCGTTTGCCCCGAGCCGTAAAATCAGCCACAAGATTAGCAATTAACTGCGATTTTCCCGTGCCAGGCGGCCCCTGCACCACCAACGATTCACCAGACTTCACGTGTCGAACGGCCGCTTCCTGCGACGCATCAACGGCGAAAGGAAGAAACGTGGATTCTTCACGGACGCAAGCCCCCCCCGGCCCCCCGGGGGGGGGGGTTTGTAATAAAAAAAATTGGATTTTTTGGTTTAAAAAGAGGGTAGTTTAGTGTGACCCCGCGGGGGGGGGGGGGGGGGGGGGGGGGGGGGGGGGGGGGGG
>JANNEN010000232.1:0-9608 GCA_031378715.1 Emticicia sp. | reverse complement strand
TTGGAATAGCACCAGAAGCCTTTGCCCATCGCCTCACACGCGGCGATAAATTTCAGGGTTTTGGTGCTCGTTCGGTTTGACGACCAAAAACTGAAAAATAATGTGCGGCGTTTTTGATTTCAGTTCTTTTTTCCAATGCACTATTTTTTTTGTTCCCTCAATGACTTTTGAGAGATTTCCACCAACTCGATATTGCTCATAAACTTCCTGCGTAGTGCCGTCAATCGATATAATGAGGCGGTCAAGCCCCGATTCGATGGTTTTTTGGGCAGTTTCATCGGTCAGATAATGGGCATTGGTTGAAGTGGCGGTGTAGATTTTCTTTTGGCTGGCGTACTTTACCAAATCCAAAAACTTGGGGTGCAGATACGGCTCGCCTTGAAAATAAAAAATCAAATATAAGAGTGTTTCCGAAAGTTCGTCAATGGTTTGCTTAAAAAGTTTTTCGGGAAGCATACCCGTTGGGCGGGTAAAACTCCGTAAACCGCTCGGACATTCGGGGCAACGAAGATTACACGAGGTAGTTGGCTCAAACGAAATAGCAATCGGCAGTCCTCGATGAATAGAATTGCCCGTAAGTTTCGATTCAAGATAACTCGACACGTTCTTCAAAGCGTTCCAAGCCCGTGGGCGAGTTACTTTTGAAAAAAAATTAAGTCCATCTCGAAGGTTTCTATTCATTTTTTTCTACAAATCATTAAATTGCTTATAAACTTTTAAGAGCCGCTCATCTTTTTCGGAGGCAATAATTTCTTTCATTACTCGCTTTACTGTTTTATTTTCGGCAATCAAACTGAGGGTTTGCATTCCCGCAAAACGTACGTACCACTGCGAATCATTTTTTGCAATATCGACCAGCAAGGGCAAACTTTTGAGCTGCACCTCGGGACTTGATTTTACTAAATACGCTCCAAATATACCTAAAACTTGGTATAAATCATTGCCTTTCATGTTTTTCAAATGTTTCTCAAACCAATCGAAGCGTAGCGGAGAGGCCTCCTCAGCAAAATAATTGGCCACTGCCGCAAAAATATTTGGGTTGGTACTGGTGTCAAACTTCAAAGCCAACTCAACGGCATCAGCGGGGTGACTCGCTAATAACGCCTCAATAGCGGCCGCCCGTACGGTATGAGATGAATCTGCAAGAGCCGCCCGAAAAAGTATGTCATTTTGGGGGTTTTGAAAACCTTTCATCGCCAAAATCGCATCGGCACGCACGTACGAACGCTCATCGCTAACCCGCTGCTGCAAGGCTCGCTCAACTTCCAAAAAGTCATCGGCATTATAATCAAATAATTTCTGCACGGCAAACTGCCGCACTCGCCAAAACTTATCTTTTGTGGCCGAAATCAGCAAATTTCTAATACCTTTTTCGGCAGGAGGATTATAAAAAGTGGTATCACTTTCGGGAATGTAGGTCAAAGTTTCCAGCACGTTCAACTTCGTGGCGATGCCTGTGGCGTTATGAAACTGATAAATTAATTCTTCCTGCGACTTTTGGTGTTCAATCGTTCCGACCAAGATATTATCGGGGTCGAGCAGCACCATTTTGGGTGTAAAACTTGATTCTAATTCAAATACATGTTTGGCTTTGTTTAGCTCAATTTCATGGACAACTTGCTCGTTATCAGTCTTTAACAACACTTTTAACGGCAATCGATACACCCCAGCGAAGGTTGTATCTTGGGTTTGATTGATAGTCAATTTCAACTTTCCTTTTTGTATTGCGTGCGAAACCTGCAAAGCGGGGTGGCCAGATTTTAAGAACCATTGATCAAAGAACCAATGCAAATCCTGACCAGTTGTCTGTTCAAAAGCGATTCGCAAATCTTCAATCTCGGCAGTTTTGTGGGCGTGTTGGGTTAGGTATAATTTTAGAGATTCAAAAAAAGCAGCATCACCCACTTGGTTTCTCAATTGATGTAAAATCCGTCCTCCTTTGGCGTACGAATGTGAGTCAAACATATCTTCTTTATCCAAATACCGAAACCGAATGAGCGGTTCTTGCTTTTCTTTTGCCTCGGCCAAATATTGATTTAGGGCAATGTACGCTACCAAATCACCCTCATCTTTTCCGTATTTGTGGTTTGCCCAAAGATACTCCGAGTAGTCGGCAAAGGCTTCATTGAGCGGTAAGTTTGCCCAAGATTCGCACGTTACCAAATCGCCAAACCAATGATGAAACAACTCGTGGGCAATCACGCCATCATCATTATCATCGACTAATTGTTGCTTATCTTTCTGCACAAAATCACCGTGAACCGTTGCCGTGGTATTTTCCATTGCCCCCGAAACGTAGTCCCGAACGGCAATTTGGGCGTATTTTTCCCACGGATATTTTATCCCCAATATTTTCTCAAAAAACCTAATCATTTCGGGCGTTCTTCCGAAAATATTTATGGCGTACTGCTCATATTTTGGCTCAACGTAATAACTTACTTCAAAATCTTTAAAATTTGGGTCAATAATTTTTTTAAATTCACCGACCGCAATCATCGTCAAATATGGAGCAGCGGGTTTGGCTTGCTTCCAGTAATCGGTGCGGGTGCCGTCCGAGTTTTGTTTTGAAGAAATGAGTTTTCCGTTGGAAAGTGTCAGAAATTTATTTTCTACGGTCAGAAAAACCTCTTGCGTCATCTTTTGATTGGGCGAATCAATCGTCGGAAACCAACATGAATTTGCCTCGGTTTCGCCTTGTGTCCAAATTTGCTGGGGTTTGTCTGGTTCAGTTCCCAATGGATTAATAAAGTACAAACCTTTGTCGGCAACAATGGCCGCACTCCCACTCACGGGTAAGTCGTTGGGTTTAGCAACGTAACTAATTTCAATCAATAGCGTATCTTTTCGGGTGAAGGTTTTACCCAAATCTATACGCAAAATTTTCTTGTTGTATTCAAACTTCAAACTATCTTTTTTCATCATAACCGACTGAATATCAAGCCCTTTGGCATCTAAATTCAATTCGGATTGGTCATAAAAATGGGATTTTAACGTAAGCGTTGCTTTACCGAAAAGGTGCTGTTTTGACCAGTCGGGGCGTAATTCGAGTTTGGTATGAATGAGATCGTGAAGAATGGTTTTAGAGCCATTATATATTCCATTGGCAGGAACGAAAGTACTATTTTCTTGGGCAAAAACTAAGAAAGGGGAAAATATCAATAAGAATAATCTAAGAAATTTCATTGAATCGTAGTGGCGTAATAGTAATTTTTCTGATTTTACTTTTTTCTTTTCTGCATAGTTGCGGCAGACTTTACGGGTTTTCTGAAATCATTAAAATAATGTTCTTTTACCCGACGAAGAGCAAAGCCATCATCAAAAAGCTCAACGTAATAATCTCGCTTAAACTTAAAATCATCTAAACTCGCATAACCGCCTTTAAGGGTTAGGGTCAGGATATTAGCTTCACCGTCAAATGTCCAGGAGGTTTCGTCGGTATCAATATCCAAAAAATCAACACCCGCACAAAACTTTATTTTGGGGTCACTTTCATAGTCATAAACAATACCACCCTCGGGCGAAAGATACATCACCAAATTATTGATAGTCAGTTTCGATTCGTCATAAGGTGTGAGGTAAATATCACCCCGTTCGATTTTGTTTCTTACCAAAATCCAACGTTTGTTCATATCAAACAAAGCTTTATTCTGCTCAAAATAGTTGATTTTCACAGGAACATAAACCACTGCGGCGGGCGGAGTATTTATCTTTTCGGGTTCAATTTCTTTTACGACAACCGCAACTTCAACCTTTACCTTTGGCAAAGCCGCCAAAACTGAGTCTTTTTTTTCATTAGAAACAACCTTATTTTGCGTAGAATCGCTTAAAATGACATTTTTAATGACCAAAAATTCTTTAATTGGTTCGGCTACTTTTGGAGCAACAACTATTGGCGGGGCAACTGACGAACTGTAGATTTTCTTTACTGGTGAGGCAACCAAAGGTTTAGTTTTGAGGTTTTCATAGAAAATCTCTTTGTTTTTCATCAAGATATAACCATCGTTGACGGCATCAATTTTATATTCTCTTCCAAACCGAAAATCATCAACCGTAACGTAACCCGCCTGCATTGTCAGAGTCAAGGTACTAATCAACGTATCATAAGCCCACGAACTTTCGTTGGTGTTGATGTCCAAATAGCGAATGTTGGCGTTATCGGCATACTTTCCGTTGGTTTCGTAATCATAGATTACTTTCCCATTTTGGGCAAATGTCAGCACCAAAGTATTCGACCTCACCTTAGCTTTCTTGTACACAGTCAGATAAATTTCGTTTTTTTCAATCTTGTTATTTACCAAAATCCAACGGTTATTTTCTTCCAATAGTGGTATTTGAGCATACGATTGTAAAAACAGCAGATTTAATGCAGTAGTTTTTAATATTTTTTTCATTTGGGTTAATTAAAAAATCATTTTCAACAACAATTTCTAATTTCTGGCAGCTCGTTGAGCGGGTAAATACGAGGCAATGAGGGTAATAATTATAATGGCAAGGGCGGTCAAAATAAAATCCGACAGGTGCATCTTTACGGGGTACACATCAACCAAGGCACTGGCCATACCCATTTTTATGATACCGAATTTTTCTTGAATAAAGCAAATCGTTCCACCCAAAACAAGCCCCAAGCCCGCCCCAATGAGCGAAACAATCGCTCCTTCGGTCAAGAAAATTCGTTTGACCAAACCCGCATCGGCACCCATCGCAAATAGCGTTTTGATGTCCTGCTGCTTGTCAATAACGAGCATCGTAAGCGAAAAGAAAATATTAAACGAAGCGATACCAATAATAAAAAGCAGTGCAATGAAAATAAATAATTTTTCGATTTTTATTGCTCTATATAAGGTTGCATTCTGCTCATCTTGGGTCTGAACCAAGTACTCGTTTCCTAAGATTTTCAAGACTGCCGACTGAATTTCTTGGACATCGGCATCGGGTTTTAGTTGAACTTCTATGGCGGTTCGTTGGCTGCCGTACTCGGTTAATTGTTGGGCAACTTCGAGCGGAACGTACACAAAATCATCGTGAAACTGCTCTAAGGCAAATATTCCCGAAATATTTAAGGTTTGTCGGTTGATATTTTCATCGGGATTGAGCGAAATCGTATTTCGGTTGCGAGGATACCAAATTTCGAGCGGCTCAATGATATTCAACAACGAAATATTTAGGGCAGCATACACATTTCCACCGATGAAGGCGTAGTTTACGCTATCTCTGCTCAACACGAAATTTCCTTCCACGAGGGAGTCTTTTAACTTACTTTTTGCTTGAAAAGTAGCATCAACGCCTTTGATAGTCACAACCATTTGGGCGTTTTGGTACCGCACCAGGGCATTATCCTGAATCACTTCCGTTACGTAATCTACACCCGCCAATGCCTTTACTTGCTTCAATTTAGCAGCATCAAGCAAGAAGTTTTTGCCGACTTTTGCCGAAATCTTAATATCGGGGTCGAACGATTTGAATATTTGTCGATTCAACTCTTCCAGCCCATTAAAAACCGACAACACAATCACCAACGCCGTTGTACCGACTCCGATTCCTAACATCGAAATGATAGAAATGAAATTGATAAAACTTTTTTTCTTTTTTGAAAAAAAATATTTTTTAGCGATTAAAAATGAAAGGTTCAAATCTTAAAACAATAAGAAAAATGTGGTAAATGTGCAAAATATGTAACTATGGTAATTAAAAATGGGTAATTGATAATTGATAATGGGTGTAGGACAAGTTCATTTTAACCACTGAGTTTGACAGAGTTAGACACGGAGTTTAACCGTTTGATAGTGAAATACGCTATAAAACCCCGTGATAAAACCCTTTTAACTCCGTGGTTTGAAAAAGTTTTACCAACTTGTCCTACACCCTTGGTAATTGATTATTGATAATTGATAATTGACTCTACTCCTCGGGTGCGGGCGGAATGACGATATTAGCAAAAAGTGCATCCATTTTTTGGGCATATTCGGCTGTATCATCAATAAAAAACTGCAGAGAAGGCACAATTCTCAACTGGTGACGCACTTTTTCTCCTAACAGATTTCTGATAAGTTTAGTATTTTCTCTGATTGTCTGCAAAACTCCCTCACGATCTTTGGTGAGTAAAAAGCTCACATAAACTCTTGAAATACCCAAATCAGGTGTGATTTTTACATCGGTTATTGTTACGAATGCTCCATCAAATAAATGTTTTAAATCTCTTTGAAAAATATCCCCCAAATCTTTTTGTATTTGCTTTGCTACTTGTCTTTGTCTTTTCGATTCCATCGTTTTATAATTTTTAAGCGGTTCGCCGCCCGTTCTGTAATGATAGAATGATAGAATAGGAAAAGGAATTATTGCGATTAAACTCATTCACTCATTCAGACATTCACTCATTCACTCATTATTCTTGCAAATATCCGCATTTTTTTGGGTTAAATAAAGTAAAGTTTCTCACATCGACTACTTTTTTCATAACTTTGTGGTTCAAACTAATCTCTACGGCGGTGCTAACTTTTTTTAGGCTTAATACTTTATTTCATATTTTATCACTACTCATTCTGATAGTGATAATTAAATTGCCTTTTTTGGGGGATAAACTCCCCGTACTGCTGCCCGAACTTGAATGGATGTTGGTCGGCGAAAAAATTCACGATGGGAGTTTTCTGTATAAAGAAATCTGGACAAACGTTGGGCCGCTATCGGCATTTATTTACTGGGCTATTGATTTATCATTTGGTCGAAGTCAGTTTATTTATGAGTTTATAGCGATTCTTGTAGTATATTTTCAAGCACTTTATTTCACGTTCGTCTGCAACACCCGACAAACATACCTCGAAAAAAACTTCGCTCCAGGCCTCATTTACATATTATTGATGAGCCTTTCGTTTGATATGAGTAAACTTTCGCCAGTATTGCTTTCGACCACATTTTTACTTTTTGCTTTTAATAAGCTCATCAAGCAAATGGAACGCCGAGAGGGAGTATCGGACGAAGTTTTTGAGGTCGGACTCTACATCGGTATTGCATCTTTGTTTCATCAGCCCAGTATGATTTTTATCGTTTGGAGCATTGCGAGCTTAGTTTTTTTCACCAATGCCAATATCCGTCAGCACTTTTTGGCCATCTTGGGCTTTGGGTTACCACTGTTTTTATCGGGCTTGTATTTTTACTTTTATGATAGCCTTGAAGAGTTTAAGTATAACTGGTTTAATGGTATTTTCAGAATCAAACAATATAGTTTGGAAGATTTTAAAAGTGCACTAATAGCTGTCACTGTACCATCGGCATTAGCCATCGTCGGCTTTTTGCGACAAACCCAAGTGAGTCGATACAACAGTTATCAGCAACGAACGCAGCAAATCATGCTAATTTGGGGTATAGCCGCTGTTTTGGCTCTTTTTCTCTCACCAAATGTCGCTCCGATGCAGTTTATAATCTTGGTACCGTTTTTTGCGTTTTTCATTACGGGGTTCTTTTTTCATGTAAAAGGGGCTTTTTTACCCGAATTGCTCTTCACAGTATTATTTATTTTTATAATTTTCGTGCAATACCAAGGTGTTACGCCATTTGTGGGAAAAGGTTTTGAGCAATTAGCCGATATGCGAGTCAAGCCAAGGGAAATGCCCGATTTAATGAAAGGACAGAAAATGTTGGTCATTGGTGAGCGAATCGATGAGTACAAATATGGTCAATCGGCCACGTGCTACCTCAACTGGGATTTGTCAAAAATTGACCTCGAAAACCCCGATAATTACGAAAGTATTATCAATATTTTTGATAATTTCAAGAAAGACCCACCGACGATAATTGTGGATAAACAAAACGTTATTCCGAAGATATTTCTCCGAATCCCAGCCTTAGCTTCTGACTACAAAGCCACGCCCGAAAAAGGAATTTATCAACGAAAATTTTAAAAAAACTTTATTTAACCGAAAAGCCTTCGTAAAAAACGGGGGCTTTTTCACTACCTTTGCACTCGTTTTACAAAATCAGCTACCAATGTCATTTACAGAAGAGTTACACAAACGCCGCACATTCGCCATCATTGCCCACCCCGATGCAGGAAAAACCACTTTGACCGAAAAACTTCTACTTTTTGGCGGAGCAATTCAGACTGCGGGAGCCGTGAAGTCGAATAAAATCAAGAAATCGACCACCTCCGATTTTATGGAAATCGAAAAACAAAGAGGTATTTCGGTGGCAACTTCCGTGATGACATTTGAGTATAAAGACCTGAAAATCAATATATTAGATACGCCAGGACACAAAGATTTTGCCGAAGACACCTACCGAACCCTCACGGCCGTGGATAGCGTAATTTTGGTTATCGACTGCGTAAAAGGCGTGGAGGAACAAACCGAACGCTTAATGGAAGTTTGCCGAATGAGAAAAACGCCCGTCATAATCTTTATTAATAAAATGGACCGAGAGGGGCAAAATCCGTTCGATTTATTGGACGAATTGGAGCAAAAACTCAACCTCAAAGTGCGTCCGATTACGTGGCCAGTCAATGGTGGTTCGAGCTTCAAGGGTGTATATCATTTGTTGGAAAAGAAAATGAATTTCTTTGCCATCAACAAAACCCGATTAGAAGATAACATTGAAGAAATTGAGCTTTCGTCCGAAATTTTAGATAAAAGTGTCGGAGCAAAAGATGCCGCCCAACTCCGTGAAGACATCGAACTAATAGACGGTGTTTATGACGTTTTTGATAAAAACGCTTACCTTGCGGGCGACCTTGCACCCGTTTTTTTTGGTAGTGCCGTTAGTAATTTTGGCGTGATGGAGTTGCTTAATACCTTTTGTGAGGTGTCGCCCCTACCCGTGCATCGCATGACGGACAAGCGAATGGTTGAACCCGATGAAAACAAATTTAGTGGTTTTGTCTTTAAAATTCACGCCAATATCGACCCCCGCCACCGAGACAGAATCGCTTTTTTGCGGATTTGTAGTGGTCAATTTGAGCGAGGAAAATTCTATAAACACGTCCGATTAAGCAAAGATATACGTTTTGCGAGTCCGTTTGCATTTTTGGCTGATCGAAAAGATGTAATCGAAGAGGGCTACCCAGGTGATGTTATTGGTTTGTACGATACAGGGACTTTCAAAATTGGTGATACCCTGACCGAAGGTGAGGAGCTACAATTTATCGGGATTCCGAGTTTTTCGCCCGAGATATTCAAGGAAGTAATTAATAAAGACCCCATGAAATCGAAACAACTCGAAAAAGGTGTACAACAATTAACCGATGAAGGCGTGGCACAATTATTCACGATTCAGCCTGGTAATCGAAAAATTATTGGTACTGTGGGAGAACTACAATTTGAGGTGATTCAACACCGATTGCTCAATGAATATTCGGCGAGTTGTATTTTTGAAGCCCGTCCCTACTCAAAAGCCTGCTGGATTACGTGCGAAGACAAAACAAAATTAGCCGAATTTATCCGCCTAAAAAGTAACTTTATTGCTTACGATAAAGACCAAAATCCAGTATTTTTGGCCGAAACCGACTGGATTTTACGCATGAATATTCAGAATAACCCCGATATTAAGTTTCATACAACCTCAGAATTTAAAACGGCATTGGCATACTAAAAGAGTTCAGAATTCAAGATTTCACTTTTATT
>JANNEN010000181.1:0-4181 GCA_031378715.1 Emticicia sp. | reverse complement strand
GTACCGCAGGTCTGACCTTGTGGGTATAAGTATCTTTAAGGTCTGTACCGCAGGTCTGACCTTGTGGGTATAAGTATCTTTAAGGTCTGTACCGCAGGTCTGACCTTGTGGGTATAAGTATCTTTAAGGTCTGTACCGCAGGTCTGACCTTGTGGGTAATCAGTAAAAATAACGGGTTAGATGTGCCGTCAGACCTACACCTGATACATCAAATTACAGCCCCTAACGTCCGAGTTATCAAAACGCCCAATGATGCTAAATGACTGATTATCAGTATTATACGCTCCCAAGTCTTGGGTTTCTACGAAGCAGCAGGAATCAATATTTGCCAAGTCGATGACATTTATTCCGCCCCGAACGATGTCTTTTTTTATGAGCGAAGGCATATTAACGGTAGAAATAATCTTGAAGGGGTCATTGATTTCTCGCAGTAAAATCCGCATCGTTTTGGGTAATTCAAATACCCCGTCGCCCCGTGAATACCCTTGCGAAAGTAACTCGGTCATGCCGTATTCCGAATGGATTTTTTCGACACTAAAAGCCCCCGTTAATAGTTGGTGTACTTCTTCCCGCAAGAGTTCCTTTCGCCGCCCTTTCATGCCGCCCGTTTCCATGACGATGAGCCTGTCTTTGAGGTTTTGCATGAATGATAAATCTTCGCCCGACTCGGCCAAATCAAGCAAAGCGAAAGTTACGCCAATCAATAAAACTTTTCGAGTCGATTTTTGGTTGGCTAATTGCCGCAGTTTTCGGAGTAGCTCATTGGTGTTTTTTAGATAAAAACCCGATTCTCGAGAAAACGTACGATAAATAAAACTTTGTACCATATACACCAGCGAGGAGTTATTTCGTTCAAGATATGAAGGTAGCAAAGCCAAAATATGAAAGTCGTTGAGCGGCCCATAAAACTGCTCGAATATTTTTTGGCTCAAATATTCATAAAAAGGCAAATCGCTCACCAAATGTTTGCTCGTAGCATCGCCCGTGGTGCCGCTACTTTCAAAAATCATTTGGGTCGGTGCGGCATCAGAAACGATTTTGTGGTATTTAAAAAACTGAATTGGCAGAAACGGAATTTTTTCTAAACGATTGATAGTAAGCGGATTAACTTTCAGCAAACGTAGATATTCTTTATATGTAAAATTACTGGTAGCCTGAAACCGAAAAATCTCTAAGGCCAGTTCCTCAAAATCGTGGGGCCTTGAAGTATTGTCGTTTAATTGCAAAACCGCCGATTTTAGATCATCACGAATACCCATTGTAAAGTTTAAAGTTTTTACTAAATTAGCAGAAAAATTTTAGTCCATTGTCCTCGGTCAATAGACCACGGTTTCAAGACAATTTAAGTTCGTATTTGTATCGAAAAATACACAAATTTTAGAAAAATTATCGTCCGTGAACTATCAATCATTGACTAATAAAAATTACATATTTATCATGAAAAAGGTTTCAGTAGTTATCTATTTATTCATAATTGGCTTATTATCAGGGTGTTATAAAGAGCCATCGTTTGAGTTAAATCCCTTAATCAGCTTCGGAAGCCTTCGCAAAGAAATCAGGATTGATGCTTTTACTGGGTCTAAGAAAGACTCTTTGATTCTGACTATCAAATATCAAGATGGTGACGGTGATTTGGGTCTTAATGAAAAAGAAAAAGCAACCGCCGAACTCAAAAACGATTATAATTATCGCATCAAGCTGTTTCGCAAAAAACGGGGTGTTTTTCAGGAATTTATTCCAGCCGTACCATACTCTGGTTATTTCATACGCCTTAGAAATGATGCAAAACCAGGTCCTATCGAGGGTGATATATCTTACTCAATTGATTTTCCGCACCCGTTTACACCATTGAAAGATTCACTAAAATTTCAGATAACAATCAAAGACCGTGCGGGCAACATCAGCAATATGGTTGAGTCAAGTGTGATAGTTTTGAATGAGTTTTAGGAAGTCTATTGTCGATAGACGATGGTCGATAGTTTTTTAACTTCTACCCAATGTAAGTTTCAATTATCGACCATCGACTGGCGGACTATCGACTATCCTACAAAAGCACCGCCCCCGTACCGTTTACGTTCGGAAAAACTGGTTTTCCTTTCTCCAAATACACACCCGTTGCGGGGTCGTTGGCAATCAAAATAGAGCCGTCCATATCTACATAGTCGAGTAGGGGAGCAAGCTGCCCGATGGCCGAAATACCAATGCTGGTTTCGGTCATGCAGCCACACATCACCGTTAAGCCCAAACTTCGGGCTTCGGCAATCATGCGGAGGGCGGGCGTGATACCGCCACACTTTGCCAGTTTTATGTTTACGCCGTCAAATCTCCCAACGCATTTTTTTACGTCATCTTCGGTAATACAACTCTCGTCGGCAATGAGCGGCAACACCGAGCCAGCCATCACTTCGAGCATGGGTTCGTAGTCTTCTTTTTTCATGGGTTGCTCAATAAATTCAACGCCCAATTCGGCAAATGCCTTGGCGTTTTCGATTGTTTCGGCCACGCCCCACGCACAGTTGGCATCAACCCTAAAAAGTGCATCGGTGTGCTGCCGAAGTTCACGTACGATGTCCACGTCGTGGTTAGTGCCGAGCTTGATTTTATAAATCGGAAAATCAAATTCCTGCATTTTTTCTACCATTTTTTCGATGGTATCAATGCCAATGGTATAATTTGAATACGGAGCTTTCGAGGTGTCGAGTCCCCAGATTTCGTGCAGTGGTTTTCCTTGTTTTTTTCCCCATAAATCCCACGCCGCCATATCCAAGGCACAATGAGCGAAAGGGTCGTTTTTCAGAAAAGGGTACATCGTTGCCCAAAAGTCTTCGGGACTATTAAGCTCGTAATTTTCTATAAACGTCTGATATTCAGTGAGTTTATCTCGCATACTTTCGGCCGTAACACCATAATATGGAATCGGAGTAGCCTCGCCGTAGCCGCTGAGGTTTCCGTCTTGTAGCTCCACAATGAAGGCATCAATCTCGTCACGTGAGCCATGAGCAATCGTAAAAGTATGCCGCATTTGCAGCGTAAGAATATGGAATTTTAATTTCATTCGATGAACAGTTATTGTAAAGCAGATAAACTCCTCCCCATCGGGTCGAACCGCCGATGCGGAGGTTGGGACAATGCTGTCAATTTAAGGTTTTTAAATAGTTTCAAAATTTAATTAATCTCAGTTTCAACGCTGGCAGGGTTCTGAACCCTGCCAGCGTTAGCGTTGCTAAATTTCTTAAATTGACAGCATTGGGAGGCTGGGAGGGGCTACATATTCACCAACTCATTGCCCCGCAACACAGGCACAACGTCGTACAAATCACGCTGCAAGCAATAACCAATGTCTTTATTAATACCTAAACGTTGCAAACGTCGAATGTGCGATGAATTGGCCAAATAGCCCAACATATCATCTTTGGCTTGCTGATACATTCGCATCGCCAAAATCGCACTATCTTCTGCCACAAAATATTCATTCTGCACGGCATCAACCACCGCACCCGCAAAAAGGCTGTCTTCGAGGTTTACTTTTCCTTTCCAGCCCGCACAAAGTACGAGTACATCATAGGGTTGTGTTTTGAGATACTCGGTAATGGCACTCAGATTCAAGAAAGCTCCCACCAAAACTTTTACGGCAGAACTTTTCGCTTTCGTGATAGAATACGTGCCGTTGGTGGTCGTCATGGCGATTTTTTCACCAATCAGTTTCTCGTCCATGTAGCTAAACGGCGAGTTGTCGAGGTCGAAACCATCTACTTTTTGGGCGTTTCGCTCGGCGGCCGCAATGTAGCCTTTTTCTTGTAATTGCTTACATTCCTCCACGGTTTCGACTGGAATAATGGCTTTCACGCCATACGCAAAACCCGTGACCATGCAGGAAGTAGCCCGAAAAATATCAGCGACAATTACAATTGTATTTTCGATATTGTGGAGGTGCAGTAAATCGGGCGTTAGGCAAACGTCAATATTTTTCATTTTAAAAATAGTAATTCTTGATAAAAAACTGCTGCAAAGATGCCAAAAAAAATTTAATTCTGACAGGTTTACAAAACTTGTTAGAATTTATCCGTGAGCTTTTGAAATTTCCCACTGAAAAAAATCTAAAAATAACCCTACCTTTTTAATCTTTTTTTAAGCAAAATATCGGAATTGTGAAAATACTATCGTAATTTTGCACCCGAAAA
>JANNEN010000176.1:0-10888 GCA_031378715.1 Emticicia sp. | reverse complement strand
TGAATGAACAAATTGGCGGTTCGACGTTTTGAAAGAACAACGAAAAAAAGCGTATTAAAACACGCTTTCATTTAATTCAAGTTCTTTAGCAACAAATATAGAAGAAAAAATATTTTTACCACCAAAAACTTCGTTTTGTATAGCGAATGTGGCTGTTGGTCAAATATATTTCTTTTTGTGCTGAACGGTGGTATAATTTTGGGTGTTATTAAAAAAACTGATTATCGGAGATGAAACAAGATTTTTTTCGGCATATTTTCAAAAAGCACCAACAAACCGAACCCGTACCGCCCACCAAAGATATTGCGGCTTGGGCTTTACGAATTATTCGGTTGTTGTTTCCTGAGCAAACCAAAGAGTATTTTCGTTCGGAAGAAGAAATTGAGATTCAGTTCAAAAATCTCGAATTAGATTTAAGAAATATCCTCATTTCGACCTATCAGTGTCAAGGCTGCAATCCCGAAGGAAAAGCGAGCGAATTTATTGAAAGTATTCCCGAACTATATCGCACCTTAAAGACTGACATTGAGGCGATTATCGAAGGCGACCCCGCCGCTAAGAGCGAGTTTGAGGTCGTGCGGGCATATCCAGGTTTTTATGCCATAACGTTTTATAGAATCGCCCACGAACTACACAAATTAGATATTCCACTTTTGCCAAGAATTTTGACCGAATACGCCCACTCCAAAACGGGCATTGACATTCACCCAGGGGCCGAAATCGACGAATCATTTTTTATCGACCACGGCACTGGAATTGTCATCGGTGAAAGTTGCATCATTGGTAAACACGTAAAACTCTATCAAGGCGTAACCCTCGGAGCATTGAGCGTTGAAAAAATCTTGGCCAATACCAAACGTCACCCAACCGTTGAAGATAACGTTGTAATCTATTCGGGAGCGACTATTTTGGGCGGAGAAACCATCATCGGGCAACATTCCGTCATCGGCGGAAACGTTTGGCTCACGAAATCAGTACCTGCTTACTCGACGGTTTATCACAAACCCGAAATCAAAGTCGTGGAGCGGGGTAAGCTAATTTTGAATGATTGAATAAAATCATTCTATCATTGAAGCATTCAATCATTATATTATGACCATCATCGACCTCGTAGGAAATACGCCACTCGTTGAACTAACAAAGCTCAACCCGAACCCAAACGTAAAAATTTATGGTAAACTCGAAGGCAATAATCCTGCGGGAAGTGTAAAAGACCGTGCGGCTTTAAACATGATTCGGAGTGCAGTTGAGCGTGGCGATATTAAATCGGGCATGAAACTCATCGAAGCCACAAGTGGAAATACGGGTATAGCCTTGGCGATGATTGCCCGATTATTTGATTTAGAAATCGAACTTGTGATGCCCGCCAACGCTACCCGTGAGCGAACGCTAACGATGGAAGCCTTCGGAGCGAAGGTGATTTTGCTCGAAAATATTGAAAAATGCCGAGATTATGCCGAAGAACAAGCAAAATCGGACGAATACTTTATGCTTGATCAATTTGCAAACCCCGATAATTACTTGGCACATTATAAAACCACTGGCCCCGAAATTTGGCGAGATACCGACCAAAAAGTAACGCATTTTGTGAGTTCGATGGGAACAACGGGGACGATTATGGGAACTTCAATGTTCTTGAAAGAAATGAATCCCGACATTCAGATTGTGGGCTGTCAGCCAACCGAAGGCTCATCAATTCCTGGCATTAGACGTTGGCCTGCAGCGTATTTACCCAAAATATTTGACGCAAGCCGAGTAGATAAAGTCATGGATATAAGCGAAACCGAAGCAACCGAAATGGCACAAAAATTAGCCAAAACCGAAGGCATTTTTGCAGGAATGAGTTCGGGCGGTGGAGCTTCTGCCGCTATCAGATTAGCCCAAGAATTAACATCGGGTGTAATCGTTTTCATTTGCTGCGACCGTGGTGATAGGTATTTATCAAGTAATTTGTTTGGATAAATTCAAAAATATGACTTAGGAATAGAAATTAAACAAGTTTTTTAATTTCTATTCCTTACCTTCGATTAAAAACTATCAAAGGCAATTTATCCTCATCAGCCCAGCTTTGTATTCTGCCTTTTTGGGGTCTTTCATTCTTAATTTTCCGTCTTTTTCCTCAACTAACTCTCCCGACTTTTCGAGTAATTTATCACCCTCAATCTTAAATATTTTTTCTTCCGTTTGGCTGCTGCCTTCGATTACGTAATCATAATCTACCACAATTTCATTGCCTACTTTCTTGCCTTTTAGGGTGCCCGTTGCTCCGTCTTGCTCGTAGGGTGTCCAGTTCATTTCGCCCGTTACGGCACCACTTTTCATTATTAATTTCACGGTCGTGATGTCTTTGCCTTCTTTTAGTTCAAAGCAAAGCGTTTCGTCGGTGCTTGGCTTAGTGGCGGTAGCGGCCGTAGCGATTAGCGTGGCCGAAGTTGTGTCGGTATTACTGGTTTCGGTTTTTTTTGATTGGCAAGCTATGAAAGCTACGCAAATAAGTAGGGAATATATTTTCATTGTTTTTTTATTTGTTTCCACGTCTTTTAGAGTATGTACTGACTCAAATCTCGATTTTTGACTAAACCCGATAGCCTTAGCGAAACCAACTCTTTGGTTATTATGATGCTTGAATCCATCGAAATTTTGTCGGGAACGTCAAACATAATTTCGTTGAGCAAGTGACTCATGACGGTTTGAAGCCTTCTGGCTCCGATATTTTCGACATCACTATTTGCTTGGAAAGCGATGCGGGCTAATTCTCGCAGGGCTTCGTCTTCAAAACTCAGTGTTACGCCTTCGGCTTCGAGCATCGCTTCGTATTGCTTGGTGAGTGCGTTTTTGGGTGCTTTCAGAATCTGGTAAAAATTATCTTCGGTGAGGCTTTCAAGCTCTACTCTTATCGGAAAACGGCCCTGTAATTCGGGAATCAAATCGGAAGGCTTCGATACGTGAAATGCTCCTGCGGCAACGAACAAGATATGGTCAGTTTTTACGCTTCCGTGCTTGGTGTTTACTACGCTTCCCTCCACGATGGGCAGTAAGTCACGCTGTACGCCCTCACGGCTCACATCTGCTCCCCCACCCGATTTGGCACTGGCGTTGGCGATTTTGTCAATTTCATCAATAAAAATAATGCCGAGATTTTCGGCTTTCCAGATAGCCTCCTCTTTCACCTCGTCCATATCGATAAGTTTGGCGGCTTCTTCTTCGAGCAATACTTTTCGGGCTTCGGCAATGGTGAGCTTGCGTTTTTTGCCACGTTTGGGCATCATTCCCCCAATCATTTCCTGAATATTCATCATCGACATGTCGTCGATAGGGCCACCCATGACACCAATATTGGGCATTCCACCGCCCTGCACGTCGATTTCTACTTTGCGGTGGTCGAGTTCGCCGTTTTTAAGTTTTATTCTAAACGCCTCACGGGTTTTTTCGTTGAGCAAAGCCTCGGTATAGTCTTCAACTTCTTTTTTGTTTTCTTCTAATACAAAACCTGCTTCCTTTTGATCTTTCACGGGCGGAATGAGAATATCCAGGAGTTGGTCTTCGACGGCCTCTAAGGCTTTGGTTTTTACTTCTTCTTTTTTGGCAAGTTTGACCATATTAACTGACTGCTCCACCAAATCTCTGACCATGCTTTCGCAGTCACGCCCAACATAGCCCACTTCGGTGAACTTCGAGGCTTCGACTTTGATGAAAGGTGCGTCGGCGATTTTTGCCAGACGGCGAGCTATTTCAGTTTTGCCGACTCCCGTTGAGCCAATCATTAGTATATTATTCGGAATGATTTCGGACACCATATCAGCTACGGCGTTCATGCGTCGCCAGCGATTGCGGAGGGCGATGGCCACGTTACGTTTGGCTTCTTTTTGTCCGATTATGTATTTATCAAGTTCGGTTACGATTTGCTGGGGTGTGAGATTTTCTATTTTCTTCGACATTCGTTTTGAATTATTGATTTGATGTAAGCGTACTACGCTGTTGTTTAATTTTCTTTACAAAGGTAGCTTTCGTAGTGATAAAACAAAATAGGTTGCATAAAGTTTGTGATCAACGATGGGTTTATAAACAAAAAGCAGAAATCTCACGAGTGCGATTTCTGCTTTTAGGTAATAAAAATTTCAATTCCTTAGTTGTGCATGACCACAAATTTACTACTCGTCATTTTACGACCATTGACCGAAAGTTGATAAAAATACACCCCGTCGTTCCAAGTAGAGGTATTTACTTTGATTTTTGTTTCGTTGGTTTCCAAACCATACGACGCAATGACGGCACCCGAAGTATTGAAGAAAATCAGTTTGGCCGATGGTAAATTTTCGGGCAAATTATAATCAAGTGTCAGTTGCTCATCGGCTGGATTGGGGTACAGTGCCGTGATGGTTACTTTGCTAAAATCATCATCGGGCATGATGGTTGCACTTTCACATTTACATACTTTATCTTTGAAAACACCTTCTTTCAGTGGTGTGATTTCGGTCAGTATAAGTTCTCTTCTCAGACTCAGCGTTTTGGTCTTTCGGTCACGGGCGGCTACGTAGTATGTACCCGCTTTGGTAGGCGTAAAGTACATTCCAGTAGCAATGGGTTTCGTGGCATTTTCGGCATCAAACCAAAGTACTTCGGTAGTTTTTGCAGCTTTTTCTACACTAAACGAAGGTATCTCATCGCCCGTGTTGAACGTTTCTATTTGGTTTAGCACCATTGGAGCTTGCACGCCTTGGATGTTACAGTTAGGTGCATTGACGATTTTGGTGCTGCTGCATTTGCCCGAAATATCGGTAGCTACAAGTGTAACATTAGGCATGAATGCGGGGATATTTTCAATAACATAAAAACCATCACCATTGGCCGTGACATAGCCCGCACTCGACTGAACTGGCAGGCGATTGAGGCGTTTGAGATAATCGTAACTGGTCGGAAATCCGATATTGGCAGCGGCCAAATATACTTGCTGAACGATACTCCAATCGTCGTCCAAGAGTTTGATTTTTATGTTATAACTATCAACTTTTTTGTTGCAATAAATAGAGTCAATGGTGATTTTTGGTCCCGAACAACCCTCCACAATAATCGGACAGCAACTGCTTACGTTACAGCTTCCTACTAATTTAGAAAATGTATATTCGCCACCTTTCAAGACGCTCAACGAACTATCTTTATTGATTGTGGCAATTTCGGAAGCGGTATTTTTGGTAATTTCTTCATAAACGCCCGAGGAAGAGTTTTTGTAATACCATTTTATTCCGTTGTATCTTTGGAGCGTGACTCTATAATTTTCACCTTTTTTAAGTGATATTGGTACACTCACACAACTAACACCGTAGTCGTCGCCACCGTCGGTGCTGGCACGGGCTTTTATGTCCCTTTCTTTGCCATTTTGCCGCCAAATATAAGAAGTTAAATACGACAAACCTTGCTGCAAAACTTTGGCTTTGATTACTAATTTTATACTTTCGCCACCGTTTACGCTACCCAAGAGCCACAAGCCGCTATTTGGCTCGAAAGTACCTTTATCGGCATAAAAATAAATTACTTTTAGGGTGCTACTAATCAACGTTTGTATCTCAACGCTCGTTGCGGCTCTGCCACCTTTATTTGAAATAATGGTCGTAAAAGTGACAGTTTCATCAACCTGAGGATTATGATTATCAACTGCCTGAATGAGTACTAACTGACTATTATCGGTCAGGTCAGCAAAGTTCACGTGTTCCAAGACTACGGTTTGGTCGGCAAAACAAGTTTCGGAGTTATAGAATCTGACAGTATATGATGTGAAGGTTTCGGGATTTGGTAAACCTTTGATTACAATTTCTTTTTTAGTAGGATCAACGATTGTCGCTTTGGCATAAGTCATTTCAACAACGCCTTTGGTTGAAACCGAGTAGCGTTTGGCGTTTTGAATATTTGACAAAATGAGTTGAGCGTCGCTGGTATTTGCTTGCGTCACGTCAATACTCCGTAAAGTAAACACAGGCGGCAAACAATCAGTTTGGGCTGACTTTGCTTTTGGTTGGCTCAATCGTTTGTCGGTATCATAGCTACTTGCACTCAACAGCACAAGCAGGCAATAAGATAGTACATTTACGAAGATATTACCAGCGTGATGACTTAGTAAACCTTGATATTTTTTCATAGAGTAAACCTCAATAGCTGATTTATTAATCTTCTCCAATTTGGAAAGATAAACAATTTATAATCAAGCACTTATATCTGCAAAAGGCTTTAAAACCTTATTTTATTTTAACCTAAACCCAGCTTACCTTTTATAAAGATAAGCTGGGGAGGATTAGATTTTATGTGTAAAGTTTAGGCGAAGTACTACACATTCTAGCAAACTTTATTACTTCGTTTTGGTAATTGTTGCTGGTTCGCAAAAGCCACCTGGGCAGCCACAATTTGCTTTTGTAAGTACTGCTGGTACATCAATCGTACAATTAAACGAGTTTTTGATGCGAACAGTATAGGCTTGCGAAGCTACTGGGTCAGGTAAATTGCTGGCAAACAAACCACCCGCAAACGGCTTGGCTAAGATTGGCAACGTTGCTCCTGTGATACTTGTACCAGTATTGTACTGTACTACCTCATCAGAATTGCGGTAACGGGTCAAGATAAATTTACCATTATTTTGAGCAACCGAACCAATACAAAGCGAATTAACAGCAATCACATTAGCTACTGGAAGCGGCTTGATATTGACAGGAATCCCCGACATACCCGACTCACAGTTTGTACCTGGAATGGCCTGCGAAACGTAGAAGTAGGTCAAGCCCGCCGTTGTTGTACTTGGCGTAGGAGCAGTGCTTGATGTTCCGCCACCGTTGTACCAAATAATCGTATTCCCTGCTTCGGCAGTAGCTGCAAGTACATTTGCGGTTGCTTTTTCGCAATATTCAACAGCAGCTACCGTTGGAGCGACTGGCGTACGGTTTACAATTACAATGGCATCATCACGGTTTGATTCGCAACCCGTAAGGCTATTTTTCTGGCTTACATAATAGGTTGTTGTACCCGTTGCACCAGTCAAAGGCGTAGGCGTATTGGTTGTGCTTCCACCCGTTGAAGAAGTACCATACCAGATAAGTGTATGTTGAGCTGCACTCGATGCTACTAATGGATTAGCCGCTACACCTTGACAATAGGTTTTATTTTCAGCCACTGGTGCCAATGGTTTTTCATTTATTGTTACTACTAACGATTTGAGTATTGACTGGCATTGCGTTATAGTATTTACCTCAGCTACATAGTACACACTTCCACCCGCCGAAATTGGATTGTAGATTGGCGTTGCTGTTGATGACGTTCCGCCCGTTGATGATGTTCCATACCATAGTAAGGTATTACCCAAAGCCGTAGTCGATGCTACAAGCGGTGCTTCTGCATCACCCGCACAGAAAATCTTTGCAATTGTGGTTGGGACTTCTGGTCGGTCATTAACAATGACAACAACCGATGTGCTGGCCGAGCAATTCAATCCGTTTGTGATGGTTACGACATACGTACCCGCTTTGGCAGTTGAAGCACTGGCAATAGTTGGGTTAGCTATGTTGCTTCCTGTAAAGCCCGATGGGCCGCTCCATAGATACGAATTTGCACCCGATGGTGTTGCCACCAAATTGATTGGACTATCGGCACAAACTGGGCTATTTGAAGTAAGTAATGGTACTGGTACCGCACGGACTTCCACTGGGATAGTTGCACGGTTAGATTCACATTTAGTATCATCGGCTTTACGACTTACAAAATAGTTTGTTGTTCCGAAGGCACCCGTAGGTGCAATACTCGCCGTAGTCGAACCGATTCCACCCGTTGAGGTTGTTCCGTACCAGAGGATACTAAATCCTGTGGTGCTACCCGCTACATTTAACGTAACTGGATTTGAGTTTTGACAAACCGATACTGGGGCAACTGTTGGTGGTAACGGAATTTCGTTTACTTTAACGATTAACTCCGCACGATTCGACTCGCAACCCGTTGCAGTAACTTTTTGTGAAACATAAAATAAGCCTCCACCCGCTGATGTTGGATTATAATTCGGGAAAGCCGTTGAAGAGATTCCGCCCGTCGAGGCATTCCCATACCATAGTAGGGTATTCGTACCAAAAGCAGTTGCAGTAAGTGCTTCTTGTGGGTCACCCGCACAGAATGTTTTCGCTATCACAGTAGGAATACTTGGTTTGGCATTTACCACCACACTCACCGAGGCCGTAGCCGAACAACCAACACCGTTGGTTACGGTGACTACGTACGTTCCTGCACTTAAAAGTACCGCACTGGCAATAGATGGCGTAGCGGAGTTGCTTCCTGTAAAACTATTTGGTCCACTCCAAGCGTAATTGGTAGCTCCTACTGGCGTTGCCGAGAAATTTATTGGACTTTCTGTACAAACTGGGCTAATTGAGGCAATAATCGGCGTAGGCAAATCTTTGATTTCCAAGGTCACTGTTACCGAGTCAGCACAATTTGGGTGTCCTTGTTCGAAGGCTTTTAGTTTGAAACTATACGTACCCACTGCGGTTGGCAAAGTTGTTAAAGCCAGACCTGTCTGACCCGAAATAGCGGTACCAGTTGGGTTGGTCGTGCCATTATTGTTATACCATTGATAAACAAAAATACCGTTTGAAGTCGTTTGCGTATTGGTTGCGGCTACTGCAGCGAGCGGCTTGTTGAAACAGACCGACTGAGCAAGTGGTGCAACCAAAACTGGTGGCTTACCTGCTTCAACTTTTATAGGGCAACAGCCTCCGCTTGGGCAAGCGGCTGGCCCAACTGTCATACTATATGAATATTCGCCAGTGGCAAATATTGTCAAGGATTTATCCGCATTTATTCTTACACCATTACCCAGTTCATTGGCAGCCGTAATTTCGGTTGTGCCTTTAAACCACTTGATACTTGTGTAGCTTGGTAGCGTGATAGTATATTCATCTTTCGAGCAATAATCAAACGGTGTAGAGATACAGACCGAACCGTAATCATCTTCGCCAGGAGTATTGGTTGGGTTGGCAGTTGTAGTTGGCCGAGAATCGGTATCATTTTCAACTTCGCCAGTGAGGTCGGCACTTAAATATTTTATACCACGGGTAGAAACTGTACCCGTAAGGGTAAGTTTTATATTGGTTTGGGCAACGGCAACATTCCCGATTGTCCATTTCTTTGTAGCGTTGTCATAAGTTCCGTAAGAAGCTACACCCGTGACACCAGTAAGACCCGCTGGAATACCAACCGTATATTCGATACCCGTGGCAGGACCCGTACCTGTATTCTGCACAATGACATCAATCGTCACAGTCGAACCCAAGGCATAAAAGCCCAAGTCTGGTGTTTTTGCTACCGACACCTGAATATCAGGATACACGGGAGCAGTATTGAAGTTTACGTATTCTAAAAGAAAAACTTTGTCATAATAACAAGTAGTATCGGCTTTATAAACCCTAATGGTATATTCGGTACCTGCGGTATTGGTAGGCGTTGGTAAAGTTTTAGAAATGTACGATCCTGTAAGGGTAGATAATTTGGCAGTTGCGGCAAAGGCTGTACCTGTATAGGTATTTCCTGTCGAAAAGCCTACCCTATCATCACCCGATAAAGCTCCCGAGATACGCATTTTTGCGTCGTTTGAGGTAGCCGTTGCTGCATCTTCGCTTATTATCGTAAAAGACCCAACACCAGTACAAGGTATTGGCACTCGTTGTGCATAAGTCGCTTGGCTTGCGAACAATAGTAGAACACAAACCATTGAAAGGCTTGACCAGAACTTGGTAAGCCTAAAATGGGTATCTTTCGTTTTTTGTAGATAGTTTTCCATTTGACGAATTGAGTATATTAAATTGAGTTTGAGTGCTTCACAAAATTAAGCGGTATGGCTTCCGAGAAAATTCAGCAAAAATCATACCGCTTAATCATTTTTTTTATTTTGTTTTTACAACTGTTGCTGGCTCACAATACCCTGCTGGACAAGGGCAATTTGTGGCTGGCATTATTGCTGTTAAATCATTCGTACAGTTGGTAACAGTATTCCTTAATCTTACAGTATAAGTTGTTGCCGTATTTACTAATCCAGAGGCGAATAAACCGCCCGAAGGCACGTTTGCAAATGTCGGGGTTGCCGCAATCGGTGAGCCAAAAGCTACTTGGTCAGTATCACGGTATTTATTCAATAATAATTGTCCGTTACTTTGAGCCACACTACCCAAACACAATGAAGGAATAGCAGTTACTTCGGCGGTTGGCAAAGGTTTCACATCTAACCAAACTGTTCGGGTAACAGAACACGTTGGACTTGACGATGAAGTTACGGTCAAAGTATAACCCGTTGGCACAGTTGGACTAACCGTAATCGTTGAAGCTGTTGCTCCTGTACTCCAAGAGAATGTAGCAACGTTCGATAAACCTGTTGGTGTCAATGTTGTCGATACACCCGCACAAGGAGCAACTGTTGCCAATGTCACCGTTGGTAACGGATTTACCGTTATAGTGACCGTTGTGGTTACACTACATGACTTACTATCAGTTGCGGTAACTGTATAAATAGTTGTTGTACTCGGAGTGACCATTTGTGTAGCCCCTGCTGGTAAGCCATTATTCCAAGTATAAACATAAGGTGATGTTCCACCGCTTGCTGTTGCAGTGAATGAAGCCGATTGTCCTTGACAAATAGCTGTAACAACTGGAATATTAACTGTAATCGCCGCCGCTGGTTGCGTTACCGTTGCCGAAGTTGTCACTAAGCAACCGTTGGCATCTTTTACTGTAAAGCTATATGTGCCTGCCGTCAAACCTGTGAAGGTTCCGCTTGCTGTGAACGCTCCCGCTCCTCGCTGGTATTCGTAAGGACTTGTACCGTTTGAAGCCGTCAAGGTTACTGTTCCCGTGTTTCCACCAAAACAGT
>JANNEN010000171.1:0-3353 GCA_031378715.1 Emticicia sp. | reverse complement strand
AGCTTTCAAAAATTACAAATATTGTTTTTGGGGAAATAAATTCGGCACACCACCAATCGGCCAAACTGATAGCTAAGTCACTGAAAATCAATGCTTTATCGAGCGATGGTGTAGTTGAAGGTTTGGAGTGGGCTTCGCTGCCCTCGGCTACGCTGCCCTCGGCTTCGCTCGGGCAACGAGGGCATTATCTGATGCTGGTACAATGGCACCCCGAACGCCTCATCAATGCCGAATATAATTATTTTTCTTACAAAATCAGACAGCATTTTATTAGGCATATTGAGGCGGAAAGTCAGCTATGAGGTCTGCGAATGAGTCAAAATATCGAAATAGCAGTCTATGAAAACACCCTATAATTATTATGAAAAATATTATTTTTCTTCTACTCGTAGTTACCTCCTCCTACGCCCAGATTACCCGCATCAAGGGCAAAGTTATTGACGAAAAAACGAAGGAAGCCTTGCCGTTTGTTAATATTTTCGTGGGAAACACCACCAAAGGAACGGCCTCCAACGAGGCGGGGGAGTTTTCGTTTTCAAACCTACCCATTGGTAGTTACAATATTGTGGCATCGTTGGTTGGATACGTGTCCAAGTCAGTGCCGATAGTTGTAAAATCAGAAAACTCGGTTGTTGAAATTACTATTTCGCTGCAATTAGATGAAAAAATTTTGGACGAAATTAGCATTAAATCTTCGAGAGATAAGGCTTGGGAGGCGAATTTAAAGTTATTCAAAAATATCTTTTTGGGCATCACCGACAATGCCAATAAGTGCAAAATCATGAATCCATATACAATAGATTTTGAAACGAAAGGAGATAAACTACTTGCCAAAGCGTCCCAGCCAATTTTGATTGAAAACCTCGCCTTGGGCTATAAACTTACCTTTGTGATGAAGGCCTTTGAGGTATCAAAAACCGATTTTCTGATTGCGGGCGATACCTTTTTTGAGGAAATGTTGGCTTCACCAAAAGAAAAGACGATTTGGCAAGAAAACCGCTTGAATACCTATCAGGGGTCGATTAATCATTTTTTACAGTCGTTGGCACGCCGTACCAGCACCCAAGATGGCTTTAATGTGTATATTTATCCTTATGCCAATGCGAAGAAAATTACGAATAGCTTTGTTCAAAATCTGACAAACGAAAAGAGCGTAATAAAAATAAATCCCGATAGCTTAATTAGTCAGAACGGATTAATGACCGTTTTGGATTTGTCAAAAAATATTGAAATTCATTACACCCAAAAAACCGAGTTTAGGGGGCCGTACAATGATATAGATTATCAGATTTCTAAGTTTGAATCGAAGGCAAAACTTGTGAGGTATAACCAGTACGGGCTTTTTGAAAATCAGTTTGATGTGACCGTCGTTGGGGCGTTTAGTAATAATCGAGTTGCGGATTTATTGCCGATTGATTTTCAACCAAAAATCGAAGAACTGATTGCCAAAACTGCCGTGACGCTTGATGAGAAAAACTATACTCATCTGCAAGAAAACCTTGTTTTGCATACCAATAAATCGAATTATGTTTTGGGCGAAACCGTTTGGTTTAAAACGTATTTGACCTACACAAATTCGGGTTTTCAAGATGCCGTTAGCAAAGTAGTTTACGTAGATTTGATTAATGATGAACAAAAAATCATCGAAAGCAAGGTTTTAAGTGTCAAAAATGGCGTGTCGCAAGGGGATTTTTTACTCAACGACAAGCTCAAAAACGGCAATTATTTCCTGCGAACTTATACCAACTGGCAACGAAACTTTGGCGACACAACCCAAACCGTACAAGAAATAGCGGTGCTGAACAAAAACCAAAGAATTGATTCGCAAATAGTTGATTATCAGGGCGATAGCCCGAATGTTTCTTTAAATAAAAGTACTTTTGAGCGTGCCGAAAACATCGAAATTACTTTTGATGGCATTCCAAATCACTCGTATTCAGTATCGGTAACGAACGAAAACGCCGTAAAAATTTATCTACCAATCAAGCAAAAGGAATTTTCAAAACGAGTAATAAACCTCGAAAAAATTAACTTTATTTCGGAAACTGGCAGAACTTTTTTTGGCAAAACCAAGGACGAAAACGGCAAGCCCATCACGGCCGATTTGATGATGATGCGAAAAGATACTTTTCTGTTGGATAATTTTCAGTCGGACAAAGAGGGTAAATTCAAGATTGAAAACATCACTGGAAAAGATACGCTGATTATTGATATTTTGGCCAATGGCAAGAAGGGCAGGCCCATTGCTAACATAGTTTTGGAAGAGCCGCTGAAACCTCAATTTTATGAGCCACGGGTCAGGATTGATTTCAAAATAGTTGATAATCAGGCGGTTAGCTCATCGTCCGTAAGTTATGATTATGACATCAGTAAATCAATCGTTTTGGACGCTGTTATGGTGAAAGCCAAGAAACCCGACTCGTCGATGTTGGGCAAGTTTCATAAATTATTTGGAAAACCTGCGTATGAATTTACGGCCGCAAAGTATAATTTTAATGGTAGGCTGAATTTCATACAGGCACTTCAAGGGCAAATTGCGGGGCTAAATATAACATACGATGGAGCAGGTGGCCGAATGAATATCGCTTGGAATCGGGGCGGAGTTCCCGAAGTTTGGGTTGATGGAATGAAGATGAATAGCATTAATGATGTTGGTATCACGGCTGACATGATTGCGAAAATTGAGGTATATAGTCAGGGTCGGTCGGTGATTTTTCCATCGGGAAATATTGCGATTTTTACCAAAAATTTCGTTGCGGGAAGTGATTTAGGATTTGCCGACGTTCCGCCCGCCGAGGGCATCAAACGATTCAAAATGGCAGGTTTTTATACGCCCAAGCAGTTTTATTTGCCCAATAATGAATTTGATTCTGCAAAGATTTTCCAATTAGAAAATCGCTCAACGATTTACTGGAATCCAGATGTGTTTAGTAATGCCGAAGGCAAAGCAAAGGTAAGTTTTCAAGCCTTCGGAAAGCCTGGGAAGTACCGAATTGAGGTGGTTGGGTATGATGAAAAAGGGCGAATAATTAAATCCGAAAAAAGATTTAGAGTTGATTGATGGTAGGGGGGCATTGATTTTGGCAAAAGCGGGCTTGCTCGAAGGGCTTTCGGCAACGACTCATTTCAAAGCCGTTGATGCCATGCGTGAAGCCGCCCCGAACACCACACTTTTTCCTGAAAAACGTTGGGTCGATAATGGTCGAATTATTTTGTCGGCGGGCGTTTCGGATAATTTTATGAACTTATACCTCCATTAATTCCAGCACATCAGATTCAACCAATTCAGTTGTTCCGTTTTGTAATCTATAAATTCTATCGGCTATTTTGGTTGGGGCAACTCGGTGAGTTAT
>JANNEN010000156.1:0-9972 GCA_031378715.1 Emticicia sp. | reverse complement strand
GAAATCAAAAAGGTTGTTTCTAATGCAAAACCTAACGTTGGCGAAAACGTAACATACACAGTTTCGATTACCAACAAAGGCACTACGAAAGCAACAAATGTGCAGTTTAAAGATAATTTGCCATCGGGCTTACAATTTGTGTCGGCAGATAGAGGTTTGAATTATATCGCTCCCGACATCAAAGGTACAATAGCCGAAATTGCACCAAACCAAACGGTGAAATATAGCTATACTACCAAAGTAACGTCGAGCGATTGTAACCAAACGCTCAATAAAGTGTGTATCGACAAAGCAGACCAGTTTGACCCAGATACAACCAACAACCACGCACAAGTAAATATTTGTGGCAAAGTAGCCGATTTAAGTTTGGTGAAACTGGCTTCAAAACAAATTGTTAATTTGGGCGAAACCCTTAGTTATCAGTTAGTTGTGAAGAATGCAGGACCAGATTCGGCAACAAATGTGGTTGTGAAAGATGTACTGCCAGCAGGTTTAGATTTTGTTTCAAGCAGCGATTTCAGCGTAGCAGGAAGTAGCCTAATTAGCAAGAATATTGCTTCAATCGCCAGCGGTGCTTCGGTAACGCTCACTTTCACAGCGAAAGTAACGGCAACGGGCAAAATTGTAAACAAAGCCGAAATCTTCAAAACTGACCAATATGATGCCGATTCAAAAGCAGGAAACGGCACCGAAAATGGCGAAGATGATGAGGCACAAGTTACCATCAATGGCGAGCAAGCAGATTTGAGTTTGAGCAAAACCGTTCTTGGCAATAACCCCACAGGAACGCCTGCCGCACCAAATGTAGGCGAAGAAATTACCTACGTTTTGGAAGTCAAAAATGCAGGGCCAGCCATTGCCACCAACGTACAAGTAACCGATTTCTTGCCAAAAGGCTTAGAAATTACAAACTTGTTAGACTTCAAAAAATCAAGTACAAGTGCCAACCAATTAATCGGCACGATTGATTCAATAAAAGTAGGTTCAAGCAAGAAACTTTTAGTTAAAGTCCGTGTTTTAGCTCCCCCATCGGGGGCGGGGGGGGCTGTTCTAAACACCGCTGAAATCACCAAAGCCGACCAGTTTGATGTTGATTCTCAACCAAATACAGGCACAACTGACGGGCAAGACGATGCGGCTTCGGTCGAAATCAAGCCTCAGTTTGCCGATTTGAGTATCAAGAAATCGGTTTCGCCAAGCAATGCTTCGGTGGGCAGTACCGTAACTTACACTATTGAAGTAAGCAACAACGGTCGCTCGAATGCTACGAATGTTGAGATTAGAGATATTTTGCCAGCAGGTTTGGGTGAAATAAAATCGGAAGATTTGAAATTTGCTAACTTGGTTCTGACCGCAAAAATCGCCCTACTCAATGCAGGTGATAGCAAGAAAATGACATTTACTGCCAAAATCTTGCAAGCAGGAAGTATCCGAAACGTTGCTGAGATTATAAAATCTGACCAGTTTGACCCCGATTCGACCAATAATAAAGATGATGCAATCGTTGGTGGTGAAGCAACCGACTTGGAAATCAAGAAAGTGGTTTCAAACAAAAAACCAAACGTGGGCGAAAACGTAACTTACACTGTTTCGGTTACGAACAAAGGCACGACGAAGGCAACCAACGTCGAGATTATGGACAACCTCCCAGCGGGCTTGCAGTTTGTGTCGGCCGACCGTGGTTTGAATTATGCCGCACCCGACATCAAAACCAAAATTGCCGAAATCGCACCGAACCAAACCGTGAAGTTTAGCTACGTTACGAAGGTAACATCGAGCGATTGTAAACTGACGGTCAATAAAGTCTGTATCAGTAAGGCCGACCAGTTTGACCCCGATACGACCAACAACCACGCACAGGTAAATATCTGCGGAAAAGTGGCCGATTTGAGTTTGGTGAAATTGGTTTCAAAACCAAACGCTAATTTGGGCGAGCAGATAACCTACAAATTGGTTGTACGCAATGCAGGGCCAGATTCGGCAACGAACGTAGTCATTCGTGATGTGCTACCAGTGAGCCTCGGCTTCGTGGCAAGTACCGATTTCACGGTGGCAGGCAGTGGCTTGATTTCAAGAAATATCTTGACTATTGCCCCAAATCAGACCGAAACGCTCGAATTTATAGCAAAAGTCTTGGATAAAGGCAAGATTCAGAACAAAGCCGAAATTTTCAAATCAGTCCAATTCGACCCAGATTCTAAAACAGGAAACGGCACCGAAAACGGCGAAGACGATGAAGCCCAAGTAATGCTCAATGGCGAACAAGCCGATTTGAGTTTGACAAAATCGGTGGCAGGGTACGCCAGTTCAGGAACGCCTGCCGCACCAAATGTGGGCGACGAAATTACCTACGTTTTGGAAGTTAAAAATGCAGGTCCAGCCATTGCAACCAACGTGCAGGTAACTGACTTTATTCCGAAAGGATTGGAGATAATTGATGCCTTAGATTTTAGAAAATCAGCCCTTAGCGTGTCGCAGTACATCGGTACTATTGATAGCATCAAGGTAGGTTCGAGTCGCAAATTGCTGTTGAAAGTCAAAATATTGACAGTCGGTGGCGATGAGGTGTTGAATACCATCATCAACCGTGCGGAAATCACGAAAGCCGACCAGTTCGACCCTGATTCTCAGCCAAATACGGGCATCAGCGATGGACAAGACGACGTAGGATATTTCGCCGTAATGCCACAAATAGCCGATTTGAGCTTGAAAAAAGCAGTTTCAAACCGTTCACCGCTCAAAGGTCAGACGTTCAACTATACCCTCACGGTTTATAACCAAGGCCCAGCGTTGGCAACTAATGTGGAGGTGAAAGACCATTTGCCAACGGGAATCCAGTTTGTGGCAAGCACCGATTTCGTGTTGAGTATTGATAAGAAATTTGCCACGGCTCGAATCCCAGCCATTGCGGCGGGAACATCGCAGCAGGTAACTTTCGAGGCGAGATTATTGGACGACAAACAGCCGATTATCAACAAAGCCGAAATATCAAAATCGGATCAATATGACAATGATTCGAAGCCAAACAACGGCACCGAAAATGGCGAGGACGACGAAACGGGCGTAATCGTAAATGGTAAACAGGCCGATTTGAGCTTGCGTAAAACCGTCGATAACACCAAGCCAAACTTGGGCGATGAGTTGGTTTATACCCTCACAATCAAGAACGCAGGGCCCGACGAAGCAACCAATGTGCAGATTCAAGATTACTTACCGAAAGGCATTGAATTTGTGGAAAGTCTTGATTTTAATCATGCCAAAGGAACGGTGCGTAATCCGTTGCCGATTCCGATTATTGCTCCAAACGACTCAATATCAATGAGTTATGTAGCAAAAGTGGCCAAGAATGCCGAAAATTGTGTGCTGACAAACAAAGCCGAAATCTGGAAAGCCGTAGGATTTGACCCAGACTCAAAAGCGGGTAATGGCATGACGTTCAAGGAAGACGATACCGATTCGGTGAGCGTTTGTGTGCAATCGGCTGATTTAAGTTTGTTGAAAAAAGCCAGCAAAGCCAATGTAGCCAAAGGTGAGGAATTTGTTTATTCAATCACTGCTTTCAACAAAGGCGAAGTTGCGGCAACCAATGTACAAGTAGCCGATAATTTACCGACGGGTATTCAGTTTGTGTCGTCCGATGATGAAGTGCAGAACCGCAAGGGCAAACTTACACTTTCGGTAGATGAAATTCCTGCGGGAAAATCACATACTTGGAAGTTTACCGTGAAGCTAACAGCCGATGCTACGAAAACGATAACAAACCGTGCCGAAATCATCGCTTCCGACCAATTTGACCCTAATTCACAACCGAATAATGGTTTTGATAATGGCGAAGACGACGAAGCATCAGCAACCATCAATGCGGGTACACCAGCCGATTTGAGCATTAGAAAAGATGTCGATAAATTGAACGCAACCATCGGGCAGATTCTGAAATTTACGATTTCGGTAACCAACAATGGTGCAGGAAAAGCGACAAACGTAGAAGTGAGAGATCAACTTCGTGATAACTTTAAGTTGGTGTCGAGCAATGATTTTGATTATTTCGATTACAGTAAAACCCTCGTGGGCGTAATTGACGAAATCGCTGTTAATCAAACAGTTAAGCTGACCTTTACGGCAAGACTGATGAAAACTACGGCGAATCCGTTGGCGAAGAATGTGGTAAACAAAGCCCAAATTTACGCCGCCGACCAATTTGACCCTGACTCTTGCCCAGGCAATGGCTACGATAATGGCGAAGACGACGAAGATTCGGTAACGGTCAATGGCCCGTGGGCTGATTTGAAACTCGAAAAGTTAGCTTCAAAAGCATCGCCTAACGTAAACGAAGAAATTACGTTTACGCTCAAAGTAACCAACGATGGCCCAGGCCGTGCCACCAGCGTAAAAGTGAAAGACAAACTACCAGTAGGCTTGATTGCCCAAAATGGTGAGTTCTTGAATCTTTCAATCAAAGACGGTATCGTGATGGCAAACTTCGGTACGCTCAATGCGGGTGAATCAAAATCACTCACTTTCAAGGCGAAACCAACCGTAGGCGGAATCATCACAAACAAAGCCGAAATCGTTGATAGCAAGCAATATGACCCAGATTCTCAGCCAAATACAGGCACCGAAGATGGTCAAGATGATGTCGGTGTGGCGACGATTGTAGCCCAACAAGCCGATTTGAGTGTCAAGAAATCGCTTGATAATCCGAAAGATAAGTACTTTGTGGGTGATACACTTTCATACGCAATCTTGCTTTGCAACGCTGGGCCAACGGCCGCAACGAATACCGAAGTGGTGGATATTTTGCCCGAGGGTGTCGAACTCATCGAAGCCATTGGTGCAAAAGTTGAGGGTCGTAAACTGACATTCAGCAGCCAATACATCGACAAAGCAGGTTTTGCAGGCTACCGTTATAAAGTCAGAATCATCAAAGATGGTTCGCTCAAAAACACAGCCGAACTCACAAAATCTGACCAATTCGACCCAGATTCTAAACCAAACAATGGCGTAGAAAACGGTGAAGATGATGCTTCAGTTGTTGTAATCAGAGCAGGAAAACCATGCAACATGGCAGCTCCGAAGATTACCTCGGACAATGTAGTGTTTTGTGGTGGCGAAAATATTAACCTTACTGCCACGGGTTGTGTCGGAACTGTACAGTGGTCGAATGGCTACAACGGAACCTATATTTACGTGAAAGTAACCGAAAGTACCAGCTATACGGCTATCTGCAAAGATGATTTCTGTGAAAGTGCCAAGTCGAATGAAATAAAGGTAACTGTCAAGAAACCAAGCGTACCGTTGTTGGCCTGCGAAAATCCGATAATTTGTTTGGGACAATCGGCTACACTGACAACATTCGGCTGCGAGGGTACTGTGAAATGGTCGAATGGCATGACGGGTAACACCATCACCATCAAACCAACGCTAACCGAGTTCCGTTACTCAGCCATCTGTCAAATTGGTAGCTGTGAGTCGAAAAGCTCGGTAACGTACGCTTTCAAAGTAACGGATTGTGGCAAAAATGCAACATCGCTCACGCTTTCAGCCGAGCCGCAACTTGCTCTCGCAATGGTAGCAAACAAGCCATTCCGTGCCGACTCGACAACGAGCCAATATACGATTGAGTACAGCGTCCGAATTGCCAATACAGGAAGTGCCGATTTGACAAATATTCAGTTGGAAAATGACCTCGACAAGGCGTTTACCTCGAAAGGTGCGAAGATTGTGGCTAATTCGGTGCGGGTTTCAACGAGCGATACAACGATTGCCTTGAATGGAAAATATACGGGTCAAGGCTCGAATATTCAGTTGTTGAACGAAGAGAAGAGTGTACTCAAAAAGGGTGATTTTGCTAATCTTACCTACAAATTTGTAGTAGATTTTGCAAAAGCCAAAACCGATTCATTCCTGAACTCTTCAATCGCTATGGCCAAGTTTGGAGCAGTGGCCTTGAAGGATATTTCAAACGACGGCATGGTGCTTGACCCTGACAACGACAAGAATCCGTACAATGATTCAAAAGCTACGGCTTCGTTCCTCAAAATCGAACCAGTAGCTATTGAGCCTGAGCCAGAAGTGAGTCCGATTGTGATTCCAGAAGGTTTCTCACCAAACGGTGATGGCAAAAATGACACTTTCGTAATCAAAGGTTTGACCGAAAATAAACTCAAAGCGAGTGTCTGGATTTATGACCGTTGGGGAGCGTTGATGTACCAATCGCTTGATTATCAAAATGATTGGAATGGCAAATGTGAAGATTGCATTGCCGCAGGAAAAGGTATCCCTGACGGAACGTATTTCTACAAAGTCGTAACATCAGATGGAAAATCGTATATTAGATACTTGACCCTAATGAGGTGATAGTTAGTTACTTAACTAAAAAAGGTACGCCAAAAGCGTACCTTTTTTAGTTGTAATATTTATAACTTTTCAGTTAAGGAACGAGAATTAAATAAGTTCGCCCATTAATATGCAATTATTTTTGTTCCATTCATGGCGGAAAAACCGCAGTTTTGCAGAGCAAAATAAGCGGTCCGCCGCAGCGGGATTTTTCTAACGCAGAAGGGGGCAAAAAGAATAAGTAGAAATGGGTGAGCTTATTTAATTCTCGTTCCTAAGTACATTCGCAGGTTTCTGGTGCTTAAATACCCATTTGTACAAATCACTCAAAATCACTAATTGCGTATTTATGCCAAAACTATAATACAAACCATTATAACTTTGGGCGATGTTTTGTTGGTGCAGTGCGTAACGATAGCCGCCTTGAATATTCAGTCCGCCCCAACGGGTAGCTTTCCAGCCAACGTACAAACCCGCCTGCACGGGCAAAAAATAATCTTTTCGTTTCCAGATTTGTATTTCGTCCAGCAGTCCCACGCCTTGATTTTTGGTCGTTCCGATGCCCACTTCAATCGGGATACTGACCCGCCAACGTTTACTATTTATGAGGTTCGGCCAGTACATCAAGCTAAAAAAATACAAGTCAGTTTTGGTATAATAGTCGATATTGACTCGTTTGGCGGCTTTTTTGCGTAAATCAAGCAAACGTAAGTATGAATTAAAATTCAGCCAATAGTACCCAACCGTAAGTTGGTGCCGTTTTTTGCCTAAAATAATACCCGTGTTTACACCCCAAATATTCACTCGTTGTTCGCCAATGATTGAACTCCGAGCGTCCCAGTTGATGGTATAGCTTAGTTTCGTGAGCAGGGTGTCTTTGAGTTTTTTTAGAGGTTTATCAGTTTTTTTCAAAGATAAAGTATCGGTCGATTTAGCGGAAAGGCTATCGGGAATTTGGCTAAATATGCTCGTATGACAAAGCATTAAAGACAAAGCGAGGCTAATTACAGGTATTTTGAGCCGATATATTTTCACAGAGTGTAGGAAAACTAATTAACGTTTTTGCAGGGGAGGATATTTTAAGAAATGTTTAACGATTAACGTTGAATGATTAATGATGTGCTTGCCTAAAATAGGTTGACTTAAAACTTAACTTATTTTATGAGCAAATCAAAATTAGAATCTAAAAAAAAAAGTGATGTTACGGTCAAAATTTTGACAATAAAATCACCTTTTTTCAAGAAATGATTGCTAAAAAACTACCCCTTTTTAGCATTTTTCATATTTTTAGCCTTAATATCTTGGTAGATTTTAAACTGCTCGGGGGTCAATATTTTCTCTAATTCTTTGTCTTTTCTTGCTTCCAAAGCCAGCATTTTTTCTTTGGCAGTATCTATTTGGGCGGGAGTGGGCGGAACAAGACCAAAATCTCGCTTGATTTGCTCATATAAATCTTTGCGTTGGTAAGCATAATCTTCATTGAGCGACGAAATTACGATTTCCTGTTCGTCGGTCAATTTAAGTTTTTTTACCATAAACTTTGTTTCTTCCTTCGCCACTTCGTCGGGGTCGAGTGGGGGCTTGGGCTTACTGGTATCGAAACTTGGCCCACCCATTTGGCTACCGCCAAAGCCACCGCCGCCCATACCACCACGACCGTAGCCGTTTCCGTAGCCGCCAAATTGGGCAAAGGAATTGGAAATTGTGCCAACCGTCAAAAACAAACTTACACAGGCCGCTTGCAGGAGATATCTTCTATTATTCATTTGCTGATTTGATTTTTTACGTAAAGAAAAATCAAATTCTTTAAATTTGGGCATAAACCCGTAGTTTTTTTCTATTTTGGGTGTTTTTGGAGGAAAAAACCTTCTTTTTGCATTTCTATAAAACTTTTATCGCCGTAAATTTCCCATTCGTAATCGTCAGGATTTCGGTCGAAGTCGTACTTTTAACCGTCCCACTAAACTCGCCCACTACTTTTCCTGGGTTCAAAATTCCTTTTGAATCAACAAACTCAGTGATTTTTATTGTACCCGTTCCAGCATTTCCACCAATCTGCGTGGCCGAATAGTTTTTACCTTTGTATTTTAGGTTAAAAACTATCTTGTTTGTGCCTCCGTAATTGAAAGTGCCTGTGCCAGTAAAAGGCGAAACCCCGATTGATACAAACTCGCTGTTGTCTTTCTCGGTCAGTTGAATGACGACTGTCAAAAGTTGTGTACTTCCCGAGCCGCCCGTCAAAGCTCCAGCATACTCAGCTTTCCAAGCTGTACCGTTAAAACTTGCCGATGCACTTCCAACTTCGGGTGTTGGGTCGAGGGCTTTTTTTACACCACAATTTGTAAGAGAAAATACAGTAATCAAATAAATTACTGAACTAACAATAGCCTTTTTCATGTAAATTTGTTTTTTTTGATTGAAATTAAAAAAATTATGAACCCAATTGATGAAAATAATAGCCAACTACCGATTTTCCATGATGATTTTGCGGCATTATGGAGCGAAATGAACAAACAAACCGTTGATGAACCCATCAATACAAAATACCTCGAACTCTCAAAACTCTTGGGGCAGTACGCTTCGCTGAATAATCAATTTATTTCGATTTTTAATACCAAAACCCAGCGGGTGCTTTACCTAAGTAATAATTATCTTGACATCATGGGCTACGGCTGCACCGAAGAGGAATATAAGCGTTGGTCCACTGTTTATTGGATGCGAGATTTGCCGCTCGCTCAAAGTTGGTTTTTTATGCAAATGACGCTGTTCTTTAAAAATACCGTTCAACCAAAACTCAAAAAAGCGGGCAATGCCAAGTCGTTGAGTTGGTATATGCACAATTTTTTACTGAAACCACCCAATTCAACGCTTCATCATATCAGCCTTACGGGCAGTGCCTTGGAGTTGATGCCTGATGGCAGTATGCTCATTATGCTGCTCATTATCAAAGATGTGGGTAGTCTGATTAAAGAAAATGGCTCATGGTGGGCCGAGTTTCATATCAACGGACAGGAAAAATACGCTTTTCATCAAGCCAATAAAAAGTTTCAAAAAGGAAGCATTTTGACCGACCGTGAACACGAAATCTTGAAACTTATTAAAGATGGAAAAGATACCAAAGCCATCGCAGAGCAACTATTTTTAAGCACCCACACCGTCGATAAGCACCGAAAAAATATGCTCGAAACCACGGGGGCAAAAGATATGACGACCTTGATTCAGATTTGTCAAATGGGTAAGATTATTTATTAATTCCGTTGTTTTTTTTGCATTTTCTAATTAATTCCTCATGGGAACCTTTATTTTTGTAAATAAATATCAATAAAATGGTTGCCGAAAAAATAGACATTTTGCCACAACTCAGGCTTCATAAGCCAGTACGTAAATGTACTTTAGAAGAGTATTTACGGAAAGAGGAACATTCTGCAAATAAACATGAATTTGTAAACGGTGAAATAATCAAAATGCCCATCGCAAGATATGCTCACAATCTAATAGCTATGAACATGGCCAAACAGATGATTAATTCAACCGAAAACTAAGCAAATGATTATATAATTATGGGTTCTTACCAAAAGATTAACTTTCCAAGCCTCAATGAGGGTGTTTAAGCTGATGAACTTGATGTCAGTGAAA
>JANNEN010000148.1:0-1742 GCA_031378715.1 Emticicia sp. | reverse complement strand
GATATGGATATTCAAAATGGCTTGAAGAATAATATTTCGGATATTGATGCAAAGGGTTCCGTTGATTTTATAGAAAAATTAGGTGATGCGATATTCGATTGTGTAAAATGAGTTATTATCAGTAAAATTCACCGTGGAGGTTTTAAATTCCATAAATTCACCCATTGAAAATAAAAAAAGAAAATCTTTAAACTTATCTACTTTCTTCCACTATCCAAAAAAAACGCCCCAACCAACAGATCGGGGCGTAGGGTTTTATAGAGGGGGTTTATTATTACTTTGCTGCCAATTTTACCTGTAAATTTTGGTCAATCGCATCTAAAAACTCTTCGGTATAAAGATAATGCTCGCCGTGGCTCACTTTATTTCCGTGAATACAAACCGCCAAATCTTTGGTCATTTTGCCCGATTCTACGGTTTCTACACAAACTTCTTCCAAAGCATTGCAGAAATCAATCAAGGCTTGGTTGCCGTCTAATTTACCACGGAACTCCAAACCACGGGTCCACGCAAAAATCGAAGCAATTGGGTTGGTTGATGTTGGTTTTCCCGCTTGGTGGTCACGGTAGTGGCGTGTCACCGTTCCGTGGGCGGCTTCGGCTTCCATGATTGTTCCGTCGGGCGTTACGAGTACCGAAGTCATCAAACCCAATGAGCCAAAACCTTGTGCTACCGAGTCCGACTGTACGTCACCGTCGTAGTTTTTACAAGCCCAAACGAATGAACCGCTCCATTTCAATGCCGAGGCTACCATGTCGTCAATCAAACGGTGTTCGTAAACGATACCCGCCGCTTCAAATTTCGATTTATAATCAGCTTGATAAATTTCTTCAAAAATATCTTTGAAACGACCATCGTATTTCTTCAAAATAGTATTTTTTGTAGAAAGATACAACGGCCATTTTTTGTTTAAAGCCACATTAAAGCAAGAATGAGCAAATCCACGAATTGAGTCATCGGTATTGTACATTCCCATCGCAACGCCGCCACCTTTGTAGTTGAAAATCTCGTATTCTTGCACCGTGCCGTCCGCACCTTCAAACTTCATTGTGAGTTTTCCTGGGCCTTTTACCACGAAATCCGTTGCTTTGTATTGATCACCAAAAGCGTGGCTACCAACAATAATCGGACTCGTCCAGTTTGAAACCAACCGTGGCACATTCTGACAAACGATTGGCTCACGAAAAACCGTTCCGTCCAAAATATTACGGATTGTGCCATTCGGTGACTTCCACATTTGCTTTAAACTAAACTCTTTCACACGAGCCTCATCGGGCGTAATAGTGGCACATTTGATACCTACGCCGTATTCTTTGATAGCATAAGCCGAATCGATTGTCACTTGGTCGTTGGTTTCGTCACGGTATTCGATGCCGAGGTCATAATATTTGATGTCCAAGTCGAGGTATGGAACAATTAGTTTTTCTTTGATAAACCGCCAGATAATGCGAGTCATTTCGTCGCCATCTAACTCAACTACTGGATTTGCTACTTTGATTTTTGCCATTGCTTATTTATAAATTTTATTTCTAAGAGGAACCTCACTTTTTTACAGCCACAAAGATAAGTGTTTTAGATAAATATTCTAAGAAACTGCCAAACAAAAAAAGAGCCTCCAATCGGAGGCTCTTTTTGGACTTAAACCAAAGAAAATTATGAAAATTAATAAAATCGTTCGTTTTTACCATAGCTCAACTGTGAACTATGTCGAGATAAACGCTGGCAGGGTTCAAAACCCTGCC
>JANNEN010000113.1:0-6576 GCA_031378715.1 Emticicia sp. | reverse complement strand
ATAGGAGTTGGTGCACGTGATGGAGCAAACGAAAACGACGGCACCGCAGCACCGCATCCAACATCGCCGAGCTTCGGTCCATGTGCAGACCTGTTGATGAAGTCTTTGTTTAGCGAATTATCATCAATCAAAAATTCAAAGGTTTGCTTTACGATAATGAAATTTTTCAGAAAGTTCGGGTTGGAACAACTACGAAAGCATTCATCAAAAATATCCGAGAAGATAATCGGATTGATGTTAGTTTACAGAAGCAAGGTTACGAAAATGTTGAGCCAAACGCCGAGCTAATTTTGGCAAAACTAAAAGCAAATGGAGGTTTTTTGGACATTACCGACAAAAGTGATGCTAATTATGTGATGTATCAACTCGAAATGAGCAAAAAAACCTTCAAAAAAGCAGTTGGAGCATTGTATCGGCAGCGAATCATTAGAATTGAAAACGATGGAATTTATTTGAATTGATTGGTAAAACGTTGCACTGCAACTTCTAAACACAAAAATTGGAATTAAAACATCTAATATTAGACGTTGCAGTGCAACGTCTCTACTTGTTTAATTCGGTGGCTAACACCATTCTAATTTTTAATTTTGCCCCGAGCGACATCGCATCTACCAAATCTTGTACCGTCAGTGAACTTTCGGCACGCAACACGACCGTTGGCTCTTCCATGCCTTGCACGGCGGCCATTAATCGCTCTTCCAACTGCGGAAACGGCACGGGCGTACTATTGATATAATACACTTTATCCTTCGTAATCGTGAGCGAAATCGGCTGCTTACTCACATCATGCGTTGATTTTGAAGATTTTGGCAACAATAATTTTATAACATTGGGGTTGCCCAGCGTTGAGATAATCAAGAAGAACAACAACAAGAAGAACATGATGTCGTTCAGCGATGAGGTTGATACTTCGGCTACAAATCTTCTTTGTCTTTTGAGTTTCATATATTTAGACGGTGGTCGATAGACGACTGATAATAGCTTTTCGTGTTAAAAATACTTTTTGGTTGCCGTTTGTCGATAAAATGTGGGCTATCGACTGCAAACTATTAACTATCGCACGGGTTCGTTCAGCGTGTCAAGAAAATCCATGACGGTTGCTTGTAAATGAATCCCAAATTTATCAATCATCATATTAATGCTATGATAGCCAATATACGCCACCAAACCTACAACCAGACCCGAACAAGAAGAAATCATTTTTTCGTACAACCCATTTGCGATAATTTCGATAGTAAAATTTCCCGTTGTACCGATGTCATAAAAAATTCGGATAATTCCCAAAATCGTACCCACAAAGCCCAAAATTGGGGCAACGCCCGCAATCAGTCCCAGATACCCCATGTTTTTTTCCATTTTGGATACCTCCAAATTCGACTGAATTTCCATCGCACTTTCAATATCTTTTACTGGTCGCCCGATGCGGGTGATACCTTTTTCTAAAATACGGGCAATGGGCAAATTCGTGCTTTTGCAAAGCGTAGCTGCCGTTCGCAAATCTCCTCTCAGAATATTATCTTTCAACGATCGCAAGAAACCAAAATCAATATTGGAGGCTGCCTTTATAAAAAGGTATCGTTCGATAATAAAAAACAATGATACGAACAACAAAATCAAGATTGGGTAAATCACGATTCCGCCTTTGAGCAATAAACTCAAGTAATTGATCGATTGGGCGTTGGCCGCTGTAGCAGTGGAGTCGATTTGAAGCAAAATGGGTGTCAGCATATTATAGCAAGAGAAAATAAGGTTTCGTTATTAAACTTTTAAATGTTTCGATTTAGTATGCAAAACTACATTTTTTTCTTGAAAAATGTAATTAGTTTTGAGCTTCGAGTGTTGAGTTCTGAATTAAAATTTTGTTTTGCGTCGAAAAATAATTTAGAACTCAGCATTCAGCACTCAGAATTATTCAAGCTCACATTGATTTGAGGGCGGCTTTCATGTTGGCAATTTGTCGCTTTTTCTGTAAAATCGTTGGAGCAGCTACCCTTTCTTTGCAGTCAAACAAGCTGCACCGCTCGCAAGTTTGATTTACTTCCCGAACTTTAATGGCTGGGTCGGACAAAAATTTAAACTTAGTCCGCAGATTATCATTTAATTCAAAACCCATCGTAACACTAATATTGAGATGCGAAATGATATTGAGCGGCCGAGCCATCGACATCACAAAGTACTCATTATCTGAATCAATATAATCCGAAATCTGAACACCTACCAAAGGCATTTTATATTTATCATTTTGTTGCAAAGCCGATACTTCATCTAAAATATTGAGCGATACCCAACGGCGGCAATAATGTTCTTTTTGGGTTTCGTGAGGCGTGTGTTTCTTGGCTAAGTGCATTTCTTTGGTAAGATGGTACTCTTTTTTACCAGAAGGCGACTCGAACCGCAAGAAAAATATACCATCAATACCGAAGTGCTTGGGTAGCACATTACTGATACGGTGATAAAGCGTTTCGGGCGTGGCCTGAAAATAGTCGGCAAGTTCGACCAACATTTTGCTATTCCAGGTTTCTTGATTGAAAAGTTTTTCGAGTTTTTCAATTAATTTTTCTTTCCGAATCAAAATTGCCCCCGCAAAATACGAAGCATTAAAGTTATTCAGCACCGAATCGAACGACTTTACCTCCACCCACGATGAAGTATAGGGGCGATCTTTGATTTTCATGAACAAAAAACCCAACTCTCGACCCAGTGTAAAAGCCCGCTGGTCGGAGGTGATTCGCTTGTTGATGAGTAGCGTATTGGTTTTGGGCAAAAACACCGAACGGATATTGACAATATCGGGATAATCCTCCTCATCAAAATATTTTATTGTAAAGCCGTATTTATCAGTGAGTAGATTTGACAAAAAATATTCATCAATCTGCTGCTCGGAAGAAATTTTGTTCTCTATCAAAAACCGTTCCACTTCTGTTTCTATCTCAGGAAAATAATTATCGTGCATTTCTTGATACGACCGCAGCACGGCAAAATAAAACTGCTCAACCGACATATTATAACTCCGCCCGATTTCGATAATGGTACTGATAAAAGCACTCAGCTTGGTGGGAGCATCGGACAGTAATTCGAGCAAATCGGCGGGCGAAATGCCAAAAATCTCGAAGGGCAGTTCTGTTAAGAAATTGGAGCGAAGTAACTCCGAAATCGGTTCGAGTTTCTTGTTGAGTTTGAGCGAAACCAGCGTATCATAATCTACGCCCATGGCCTCGGCTAATGCAACGATTTTGTCAGATTTCGGGTATTTTTTCCCTTTTTCGATTTCATTGATGTACGACATCGAAAGCCCCGATTTTTGGGCAAGTTCGGTGAGCGACATTGCTTTATCAAGGCGAAGTTGTTTGAGTTTTAGACCAAATACAAGGCGGATATTATCAGTATTAAGGCTCATGGATAAGTTTTGGGGTTTCTTTGGTTTTTATAGAGAGGTGGGGGTAGAAAGCATTTTAAGAATAAAGGTAACAAAAATGTAAAAATTTCAAGTTTTTTTTCTTGAAAAAACACAAAAAAAGCGTTTGTAAAACTACAAACGCTCTTTTTTTATTCTTAAAACTTCTAAACCAATGCTCTTTTTCTCTCCGACTGTCTGATATTTCTAAAAGCGATTTCTCGGTTAAAAACCCCGCTTTTTTCTAACTCAATCATACATTCGGCGGCATTATCGCATAAATTTTCGATGTCTTTCATTGATTGATGCAATGATAAAGTAACTCTATAACCCGAATGTTTTAAAGGCACACTTGGGGCAGAGGCAATGCTCATGATGAAGCCTCTCGTCTGCATTTTTTCGCCAAATTGAACCGTGGCTTCTACATTTCCAAGTACAATAAATCCAATCGGGCTGTGGGCATTGGGGTTCATCAACGGAATGTCAAGTTCTTGGACTCGTTGTTTAAATAATTTTATCCGCTCGTTGAGCATCATTTGGCGTTCGTATATCTCGATTGACAGATGAATATCCGCAATGGCGGAGGCGGCAGTAATGCCAGCGTGCATGGTCGGCGACGAAAATATAACGGGCAAACCTAAGCGATGGACTAAATCCTTGGTTTGCTGGTTCGGAAAAATCATGGCGGCGTTGGTTCCACCAAAACCTTTATTTAAGGAAGTAATGACGTACATTTTGTCGTGGCGAGGTATATTATGAAATGTAACACCTTTGCCATTTTCGCCCATCCAGCTCATGCCGTGGGCATCATCAACGTAAATATTAAACTTTTCGTATCGATTGAGTAGCACTTCAAGATCGGCAAACGGAGCCACATCACCTTGCATCGAAAAAACACTGTCGGTTAGATACCAAACCTTGTCGTAGCGTTCGCTCAAAACCGTAATCCTCCGTTCGAGGTCGTCCATTACGCTATGCCTTACTACCTCCGAATGTATCCCGCCACCATTGAGATATTGCACCGCCATATTCACGCTCCGATGCACAAACTGATCGGTGATGATGGCATCATTTTGACCAATAATCAATGGCAAATAAGCAAAATGCCCCTGCGACACATTATTGATGACGAATGTTGGCAGACCATAAATTTTCTCTAATTTTTCTTCAAATGCAAGAAAATGGTCGAATGAAAGGTATGTACGAGAAACCGAAGTAAAAAGACCATAACGCTCAATACCCTCGATGGCAGCTTTTTTTACTCTTGGGTCATTTTCTAATGCCAAGTAGCTGTTGGTGAGAAAATTTGTTAGGCGTTTGCCTTGATAATGAATAATGTTATTGGTTGTTTCATCTTTTGGAGATTTCAATAACGCTAATCCTTTATCTTGAGCATAGCCAAACAAATCATTTACAAACTGCAAATCTTTTGATAAATGTTCCATTTTTTATTGGGTTTATATTCAGAATAAGCTATTAAAATCGTGCCAAAAACATTTTTAATTTAAAAACTGTTATATTATTATTGATTATTGATTTGTTTTTTTTAATCTTTGTATAAAACAAAGTATTCTTACAATATTTCCTTTAAATGACTGCTAACAAAATCATCACACTGATAATCATGTCGCTGGTCGGAGTGGCTGCTTTTGGTCTTATATACGATATTAAATTATTAGTGATATTTGGGCACATTTTCACTTTACCAATGGTGGGCGTTTGGTACGGAGTCAAACGCCAATGGAACACCACACCCATTGATAAGGTGATGTATTTGGCTTATTTTGTGGGTTCGTTTTCAGACTCTTTTATATTAGTTGGTGGACAAACTGGTGAAGTTTTGCAGATATTGACAACAATTTTCATGCACACCATATTAATCGTTGCATTTCGCAAAGAAGGGACACGTATTTACTCCGATAAAGCAAAAGATTTACCAAAGTTACTTTTTCCTACTACCATAATTTTCGTATTCTTCGGTGCCGTATTAATGCACATCTTACCAGTTGTCATCTATTTTATTGCTATATTCTACGCAGTACAAGAAATGATATTAATTTGTCATGGTTTATTCAGAGAAATTAAAGGTAAAAGCTATTTTTGGGTTGCCATTGGTACAAGCCTTATTTTTGTAAAAGATGTTTTGTATAGTTATCACTTCTACATTTCCGAAAGTAAAATACTATCGTTGTACATCATACAATATTCACTCAGCACACTTGTTTACTTTATGATAGCCGTTGGCATGGCTTATGGGTTCGAAGACAAAGATTTGGAGAAAGAAAAAGCATCTTGGCAATATATCAAAAGTCAACTTGATTTACACTCAAAAACCAAACGTTTTAATTACTTTTATAAGGACTTTGTTCATTTTTTACTTCAAATGCTTCGCAAAAGGCAAGTTAGTTGAACGAAACCTTTCTTCATTTTTTTATGTTTAAAAAGCATAATCATTGTATTTTTAACATGACCTGGCACACCCTCACCACCGAAAACCAATTAGACGAAATCATACAAAACTCTCATAGTCAGCCTGTTATGATTATGAAACACAGCACCACTTGCTCCATTAGTGCCACGGCACTCGCTCGCTTAGAACGAGCTTGGAAAGATGAGGCCGCAGGCAGTCTGCAACCTTACTACTTAGATTTGTTGAGTTACCGAGCAATATCAAACCAAATTGCCCAAATTTTCGGCGTACAACACGAATCTCCCCAAGTGTTAATCATCAAAGATGGCAAATCAATCTATGATGCCTCGCACTTTGATATTCGGTTTGATGAAATAATTAAACAATGCTGAGTTCAGTATGTTGAGTTCGGAGTTTCTATTATTAGCTGATGTTACGCACTTTTTGGAATTTCCCATCCTTTTTTAAAGCTACTGTGTACCCACAAGTTTGGGTTGATAAATTTCCCCTCCTTTTTTCAAGGAGGGGTCGCCTGACGTAGTCGGCGGGGGTGGTTTTCAGCGTAGAATTAGTTTTTTTGCTAATTTCAAAGCCAAAGTTTACCACCTCCCCCTAAAAAAATCAAGAAATTGATTTTTTTAGGGTACTCCTCCTTGAAAAAAGGAGGAGAAATTATACTCGCAAACTTGTGGGTACACAGTAGCTTTTTTCAAGGAGGGGTGACAAAATTCTGACAAAGTCGAATTTTGACGGGGTGGTTTTTCGACATATA
>JANNEN010000108.1:0-13258 GCA_031378715.1 Emticicia sp. | reverse complement strand
AACGCTAAATTAACGTTAAAAGAAAAAGCAGGTAAAAAAGACGGTGAATATGCTGATATTAAGTATGTTCAGACAGCAGCAGGAACGGCTTATGTGGGTGTTTTATTGGCAATAGACGAGTATCTTTTGAGAAAAGAAGGTAATAAGTTCACTAAACCCAAAAGTATTGAAGAGTATCGTACACGTATTGCCAAATTGAACAAAAAATTACTCTCACTACTCAATGAAGCATACGGAGATTTACATATTAGCTTGTATTATCATGGTGTACCATCGGTAAGAATAATGGCAAATGGCTTAGGGGTAGCCCTTGAAATTATAGAGTATATTGCTGACTAATCTAAATAGTAAATTTCACAATTTTAGTACCAACATAGTACCGAAAGGGGTTTAAATTAGCTAATCACTTGATAATCAACACTTTGTGCCGTCCCGTCCAGACCGCAAGAGAAACGAATCAAAATGATTCAAAATGTGCTAACCCCTTGATAATCAGTTGATTACGAGGGGTTTTTGCTTTTTTGATTTGACCTAATTCACGCTGATTCTCGTTGATTCGTGCGAATTGTTTTATGAAATGTTTTATGGAAGTTTGAGGCTCAAACCATTTTTCGCCTCATGAAACTGCCAACAGTTGCCATTGTTTTTAATCGCCTTAATTCTAAAAACAAAACAGGTATGTACTCACTACATCTCAGAATTACCATAGAAAGGCATTCAAAGTACATATCTATACCTTTACCTCAAAAGATTTCTCTCTCAGATTGGAATGCAAAACACAAGGGAGATTGCTACGTCAAAAACACACATCCATTTGCATTTGAAATCAATCAAAAAATAATTGAGTTAAAAAACAAAGCAAACGAAGTAATAAAAAGGCATTACTTACAAAATAAGTCTATTACTTTCGATGCCATTCTCCAACAACTTAATAGAAACTCGGCTAAATTAACCTTCAACGAATTTGCAGCGGAGTATATCAAAAATTCAAAAGAGAAATTTGAATTAGCCACCATTACCAAATACAATACGTTTTTAAAACACCTGAATGATTTCAATAAACAAATCCAGTTCAATGATTTAACACCCGAATTGGTGGTCAATTTTAGAACACATTTAGAAGTGAAACTAAATTTGGCTGGTAGCACAATGAAATCATATTTCGATAAATTTAAAAAGATAGTAAATCAAGCAGAGCGAGAAGGTTATTTAGACTATCAACAAACGAGGTTTTTGTTTACTGATGCTAAAATTAAGGTGAATGAAGCCAGTAGAATTTTCCTTGAAATCGAAGAGATTCAGCGTTTAATTCAACTGAAATTCAAAAAAGAAGAACAATATTTAGAAAGAGATAGAGATTTGTTTTTATTCCAAATTTATACTGGATTATATTATAATGACCTCAAAATCCTGAAAAAAGACCAACTTAATGAGAAAAAAGGCGTAGGAATCTTTTTGATTTCAAGACGAGATAAGAATAATAACAAGACTATTATTCCGCTTTACAAATTTCCAAATTAGCTATGAAATATTCTTTAAAGTGTACAAAAACTCTTGAAAATCTATTAAAATGAAGTAAAAAATGGGTTTTGAGCCAAGTTTTAATTATCCATAGCCTTTTGAATTGTCAATTAAATCTTTGTCAAATGTTAAGCAATATTTTGGTCTGAATTCAATTCCTTTTTTTGTTTTTTTGTAAGAACTTAGCCTTGATTAAAGCTAATTTGGTTTTGGTTAAGGATGTTAGTTAAATTCTGAAAAACATTCATGTTGTGTTTTCTAAGCGTTGAAACAAACGACTGAATACGTGCGTATTGTCGAGCCCCTTTAAAAGTTCTAAAAGAGGTTGCCACTTTTTGTTTGGTTTTGAGGCATCGAATATCCCTTTCTGCCTGATTATTAGTAAAAGGAATAGCTTGAATAAAGGCAAAAGCGAGTATGCCGTTTTGATGTTCCATCAAACGGTTGAATAGATTTCGTCCTTTTGAGTTTTTAGGTCGACCTCTTTTTCCATAAATTGGTGGAGGTTCTTCTTTATCTGCTTTTTGACAAATTATCTGATATTTTTGTAGCCATAAGTCTTTATCTGGGACGATTAGGGTCACTTTTTGACTTAACTCGAATAAATCAAGTAAAAGTTGTTTCATTTCAATCACCCAAATAGAGCCATTTTCCTTTAATCCTTCGAGTTCACGTAGAATATGGGCATTACACAAGGCGTGAGAGCAATCTTTGAAATCGAAATAGCTCGCCCAGCAATCATGAATAGCCCAATTCTTGAAATCTTTAATCAAGGATTCGGCGGATTGGAGGGCTTTTTTACCTCGATAAGTATGGACAAATAAATAGGTAAAAAGACTTGTTGAGGCGGTATGAAACCAGTGAAGTTTGCCTTCGACTCTCATACCAGTCTCATCAAAATGAACAGTTTCTGACGCTAAGACTTGAATTTTGATGGATTCTTCGGTACTTACCAGAGCATCAAAACACGTTAGATTAGCACTAATGGCGGTACTCTCGTTGAAAGAACAGTTATACAAGTCAGACAAGAGTTGTTCTATTTTTTCAAAAGGTATTTTGTAATCAATATTTAGTAAAACACTAAGAGCTTTGATTTTTGTACCATATTGTACTGGTTGAGTAACCAAATCTGGGAAAATACCCTTATGTTGTTGATTACAACAGGTAATCATACCGATTTGATGCTCGGTAACCTCAATTCGAGGTGGGGGTATATCAAAGACCTGACGTTTATTTCCTATTTGCTCCACATCTGACGGAGTAAATACTTTTGAACAACAAGGACAAAAAGGAGCATGATGGACAATAATTTGGTCAGGAGTAGGGACCATGGTTAAAGTCCTACCGCATCGGCGGTTCGACTTGGTGTCCAGGCTGACCGCCAGATTTCTTACTGCTGGTTTGGGGAAATGCAGGCTTTTTGGATAAGCCGTCGCTTGAAGGGGGTTTATTGCTATTGGTACTATTCAGATTCAAGCGTGAACGTAATTCGGCATTCTCTAATTTTAGGGCAGCATTTTTCGCTTCTAAATCGTCTAAACGAGATAGAAGTTTGACTACTAAGTCTTTTAATAATAATATGTCATCAGGAATTTCCAAAAATAAACAATTACTTTTTAGTCTATAAAACCAATTTATGATGGGTTTGTTTTAGGCTAAGTTTTTACAAAAAACTTAAAAAGTATGTGGAAGACAATTCCTTCAAAACTATTGAAGAGGAAATTTATTTCTTCAAATTTATCAAGCCAAAATTTCTTTCAAAACTGATTTTTTATCTAAAATGTTATAGTATTGAGTTTAGAAAATCTCCATTTGATATTGAAAACATCAAATATTAGTAGCTATTTTCAAACCTCGGCTACCCATATTTCTTTTGAGTGGTTCGGCATAATTAATATAAAAGTCAGCAAATACAATCGGTTATCTTGGAAAAATCTTCGTAAATTGCAATAGATAAACTTCGGCTGTGTATTTTAGGAGTTAGTTGCGACAGATGCCAGCCAGCCAGCAGTGTTTTCTCAGTCGGTGATTTTAATTACTGACCACCTATCGACAAAATAACATTCATCAAAACAAATAGCACAAAAAAATGAAACAATACTTTACCAATACATTTATCTTGCTGATTATCAGCACCTTAGCTTTTTCGCAAGACCTAAAAACCATCGAAGCCTTTACGGCGGGAATGGAAAAAAAGGAAGGTTTTCTGAGTTTTTATTGGAACGCAAAAGAAGGAAAAATTTGGCTCGAAATCGATAAATTCGACACCGAACTCCTCTATTATCCATCGTTGGCACAGGGCATTGGCTCAAACGATATTGGCCTCGACCGTGGACGTTTAGGACAAGAACACGTCGTGAAGTTTCAACGTTCGGGCAACAAAATCTTAATGATTGAGCCAAACTACGCCTACCGTGCCATTTCAAATGACCCCTTGGAGCGGCGTGCCGTTGAGCAATCTTTTGCTAAATCGGCCCACTTTGGCTTTGAAATAAAAGCCGAAAGTAATGGTAAAGTATTAGTCGATTTGACACCATTTTTGTTGCAAGATGCCGTCGGTGCCGCCCAAGATATTGCTCGTGCAAAGCAAGGTTCGTACCGATTTGATGCCGCTCGGAGTGTAGTTTATCTGCCTAATTCAAAAAGTTTTCCTAAGAATACCGAGTTTGAAACCATCATTACCCTCACGGGCGAAAACGCTGGACAATACCTCCGTGATGTAGTGCCAACGCCCGCTTTCGTAACCATGCACCAGCATCATTCGTTTGTCGAACTGCCCGATTTGACTAAAAATGACTTCAAACCCAGAACGTTTGACCCCCGAATCGGCTACGGAGGCATCGAATATTTTGATTACGCCACGCCCATCAGCGAGCCAATTATGAAACGATACATTTCTCGGCATAAACTCATCAAGAAAGACCCAACTGCGATGATGAGCGAAGCCATTCAGCCGATTGTGTATTACATGGACCCTGGGGCTCCCGAACCAATCCGCTCGGCTCTGATGGAAGGTGCTTCGTGGTGGAATCAGGCCTACGAAGCGGCGGGTTATAAAGATGCTTTTCAGGTAAAACTCCTACCCACCGATGCTGACCCGATGGATATTCGCTACAATCTCATTCAGTGGGTGCATCGCAGTACCCGTGGCTGGTCGTACGGTGCGAGTGTGACCGACCCCCGAACGGGCGAAATCTTGAAAGGAAAAGTTACGCTCGGCTCGCTGCGGGTTCGGCAAGATTTTTTGATTGCCCAAGGTTTTTTGGGTAATTACGAAGCCGATTCATCGAAAGTAAAAGAAATCACGCAAATGTCGCTCGACCGATTGAAACAGTTGGCCGCTCATGAAATTGGGCATACGCTGGGCTTGCCACATAACTATATTTCGAGTACAGGAGGGCGGGCTTCGGTAATGGATTATCCGCACCCGCTGATTGACTACGCTAACGGAAAGTTCGATCTTTCTCGTGCCTACGCCACTGGAATCGGGGAGTACGACAAGGCTTCAATTATTTGGGGCTACCAAGATTTTCCTACCAGCGTAAACGAAAAAGACGAATTAGAGAAAATCGTGCAGCGAACTTTGCAAAAAGGCTTGCGGTTTTTGACCGATCAAGATGCCCGCCCCGAAGGCTCGGTAAGCCCAACCACGCACCTGTGGGATAATGGTGGCGATGCGACTACCGAACTGAAAAGAGTGATGGAGTTGCGTAAAATAGCTCTGCGAGATTTCACCGAAAAGAAAATCACGAAAGGTACACCGATGGCTAATTTGGAAGAAGTGCTGGTGCCGATGTATATGTTTCATCGCTTCCAAGTGGAAGCCACTTCAAAGGTTTTGGGCGGAGTCGATTATAATTTTGCCTTGCGGGGAGATGGCCAAATTGTACTCGAACCCGTACCCGCCAACAAGCAACGAGAGGCCTTTGATGCCTTGATGCGAACACTCACGCCCGAGTTTTTGGCAGTACCTGAGCATATCTTAAAAATGATTCCGCCACGGGCTTTTCGCTACGACGCCAACCCACGGGAAACTTTTAAGCGATACACGGGGCTTGCCTTCGACCCGCTTGCTCCTGCCGAAGCGGCAGCGGGCTTGACCTTGCGAATGTTGCTCAATCCCGAGCGTTGTGCCAGATTAGTGAGCCAAAAAGTGCTAAAATCTGACTTGCCAACTTTCTTGGAAATTACCAAAGAAATGACCAAAAGGCTATGGAAAAAGCCCGAGATGTTGAATAATTCGAGTTATTATGCCCAAATTGACCGAATGGTAGCCATGCAGTATCTCGACCATCTAATGAAACTCGCCAACAACAAAGAAACCGCCGTAGAGGTGCGAATGAATGCTTACGCCGCCATTATAGATATTAAAGTTTGGGTAAACACAAGGTTTTTTGTGGGAGATGGTTTTGCTCAATTAGCAATATTGAAAATTAAGCAATTTGAAGAAAATCCCGAAGCCATAATTTCATCAAACCCTCTCACGCCACCCGATGGCCAACCGATTGATTCGGGCTATGACTGGTTAGAAGTTGATTGTGATTGGAAATAAAAAAAACGCTTGCAAAAGTCTTACTTTCTTTTGAAATTTACGTAACAAACCGCAAATCATTATTCAAAATGGCAATATATAACCTTACCGTAAACGGAAAAAAAACCAAAGTCGATGTCGAGCCAGATATGCCCCTGCTTTGGGTGGTGCGAGATTTTGTAGGGCTGAAAGGAACAAAATACGGCTGTGGCATGGCTCAATGCGGAGCCTGCACCGTTCATATAAACGGTGAGGCAACTCGTTCGTGCCAAATGCCCGTTTCTTCGCTTACCAAAAATGCCAAAATTACGACAATCGAAGGCATTGGTGAAACCCAACTCCACGCCGTTCAGCAAGCATGGGTTGAAGAGCAAGTCCCGCAATGCGGCTACTGTCAGTCGGGGCAAATCATGACGGCAGTGGCATTGTTGAAGACAAATCCAACGCCAACTGATGCCGATATTGATACTTATATGAGCGGAAATTTGTGTCGGTGTGGTACTTACGACCGTATTCGTAAAGGAATTCGTCGGGCAGCCGATAGTCTGAAAAGTGCAAACCTTGGAGGAAAATAAGCATTATCTATGAAAAAATCTTACGAACATTATAAAACGAGTGATATTGAAGAAAGCTTTGGTTTGACAATAACTTCCAGTGAAGGTTGTGTGATAACTGACAACATCAAATCTATTGAATTATCAAATAATTTTAAAGAAGATTTTTACAGTAAAATCCAGTTGGCACTTGCAATTCACACTGAAAAAGCCCGCTCAGAATTCATAGTTGCACCTATTCTTTTTGAGTTAAGAAAAATTCTGAAAGAGCAAATTAGTTTTTTCTCAGGAATAACTTTTAATGTAGATGCTTCTTTGGGACTAAAAGGAAGATGCGATTTCTTAATCAGTCTTAATAAAGAACAATTAATTTTAAAAGCTCCAATTATTGCAATAGTTGAAGCTAAAAATGATAATATCAATGGTGGAATAGGTCAATGTATTGCAGAAATGTATGCCTCACAAATTTTTAACAAGAAAAAAGGAATTGATACACCAGTAATTTATGGTATCGTAACGACAGGAACAAATTGGAGATTTTTAAAACTGACCAATACAAAAGTCTGTATCGAAAAAGATGACGTTTATATAGAATCAGTCGAGTTAATTTTTGGCATTTTGTTAGATATTATCAACCGAAATTTAAAGAAATAGCGTATAAATTCCAATCATTAGATTTTTTGATGGAATTAAGTTTTTACTTTTTTCAAACGACCATTTACCGCCACATTTTCATATCTATTTTGCTGAATATAAAGCAATGATTGAAATTGAATCGCTTGATATTATTCGTGGAAATTTACCACCGAAACAGTACAACAAAGTTGTTGATTGGGCAAAAATGAATCGTGTCAGCTTGTTTGAAACTTTTTATCAATTAAATCAAAGTCTAAGAAAATGAACAATATGCCATTTATTACCCAAATAATAAAAGTCGAGCCTTTCAAAATCACAAGCCTTTGGAATACCGCCGAAATAAAAGTTAATGACTTTGAAAACGAATTTAAGGAAGAAGGTAAGCATGAAGCATTTTATCAATTAGCTGATTATGACATTTTTAAATATGTATCTATTGGAGAAGTTGGTACTTTTCAGTGGGTAAATTTGCCAATAACTATTTCGTTTGCCTCAAAAAAAATAACATTGCCATTCGATTTAGACCCAGTTGTTTTATATGAAAAAAGTAAACCCATTTCAAAATATCGTTTAATCTTAGATGAAATTTTAGCATAAAAAAATATGGAAAATATATCAAATGCCCGCCGTAATTTCCTCAAAACCTCCTCCCTCACGGGCGTAGGCTTGATGATTGGCTTAGATTCTTTCGGAAAAGACAAAACTTCAAAGAAAATATCTCACGTAAATCCAAGCAAAGCAGGGGTTTTAGACCTCGAAATAAATCCTTTCATCATCATCAGCACCGACGGAGGCATTGCCTTGATAAATCCCCGCCCCGATATGGGACAAGGATCTACGCAAGCAGCACCATCGCTGATTGCCGAAGAACTGGAAGTGAGTTTGGATAAAGTGAAACTCATTCAGTCGGGTGGGCAAGGAAAATACGGTAGCCAACAATCGGGTGGTAGTAGCACCGTACGTGGTTTGTGGACATCACTCCGCAAGGCAGGGGCAGCCGCTAAAGAAATGCTAATTGAAACAGCCGCAAAACGCTGGAACGCCTCATTATCAGACTGTTATGCCCAAGAAGGTAAGATTTATTTAAGAAATTCCGATAAATCGCTCACTTACGGTGAGCTGGTTGATGATGCTTCAAAACTACAAGTTCCGAAAAATCCGAAACTAAAAGACCCCAAAGATTTCAAGATTTTGGGTAAATTCAACAAACGCCTCGATGTGCCTGAGCGTGTCACGGGCAAAGCCGTTTACGGAATCGACATCGAAGTTCCAGACATGGTTTATGCCGCTATGCAGCACTCGCCCGCCATTCACGGTAAAATCGTTTCGATTGATGATACCGAAGCCTTGAAAGTAAAAGGCGTTTTGCAGGTAATAAAAACCCAACGACCAATGCCCCACCGTGCCGCCGATGCCGTAGCCGTGATTGCGACCAACTGGTGGGCGGCTCAAAAAGGCAGAAAAGCCCTAAAAGTTACGTGGGATAATGCCGATTTGGCTAAAAAAATGACCACCGATAATTATTTTGCGGCAACCTACGAAGCAGCTACGAAAGAAGGAATCAGGTACGAAGAAAAAGGCGATTTTAACGCAAAGTTTGCCAATGCCAAGCAAAAAATAGCCTTTAATTACGAAACTCCATTCTTGGCTCACGCCCCCATTGAACCAGAGTGTGCGGTTGTACATCTAAAAGACGACGGAACTGCCGAAGTTTGGGCCCACGTACAAGGCCCCGATGGTGGCTTAAATGATGTTTCGAGAGCATTGGGAATCACCAAAGACAAAATCAAATTTAATGTGCCGCTTTTGGGCGGTTCGTTCGGGCGAAAAGCTTATCACGATTATCTGAACGAAGCCTGTTTATTAGCAAAAATACTCAAAAAACCAGTAAAAGTTATCTGGACTCGGGAAGACGATATCACGCAGGGGCCATATCGCCCAGGAATGTTGAGTGCCATGCAGGGCTTTGTAGATAAGGGTAAAATTACGGGTTTTCATCACCACGCCATCGGTGAATCTATTGTTGGCCAAGTATTTAACGGTCTAAAATCTGACGAATCTGACCCTTGGCTATCGGGCGAAATCAGTACCGAAAATAGTAAATATGAGTTTCCCGTATCAAAAATTTCTTGGACGAACGTAAAAACCGAGATTCCCATTGTGTGGTGGCGTTCGGTTTATGCTTCAAATTTCGGTTGGGGTCAAGAGTGCTTTATTGACGAATTGGCACAGTTGGCAGGCAAAGACCCCCTCGAAGCACGCTTAGATTTGGTGAAAGATGCTCGCTACCGAAAAGTATTAGAAACCATTGCCGAAAAAGCCAATTGGAAAGAAAAACTCGGTGTTGGACAAGGCAAAGGATTAGCTATTTTTGCTTCGTTTGGTAGTATTTCAGCTTGCTGCATGACGGTCTCGAAAGATGGTGCGGGGGTAAAAATCGACAAAGTAGTATCGGTACTCGACTGCGGATATTATGTAAACCCCGACAACGTAAAAGCCCAAACCGAAGGAAATATAGTGATGGGAATTACTGCAGCAATCAAAGGTGGGATTACGTTTACTGATGGTGTCTGCGACCAAAGTAATTTTCATCAATACAACATCATGCGACTCAGCGAAGCCCCGAAAATGGAAATTCATATCATTGATAGTGGCGAAAACCCAGGTGGTGTTGGCGAGCCAGGTTTACCACCAATCGCTCCCGCATTAGGCAATGCGATTTTTGCAGCAACGGGCAAAAGAATTAGAAAACTACCTTTTGATATAAGTAATTTAGGATAGGTTGTGAAAACTTAATTAAGAAAAACTTCATCTTTGGTTCAATTAAGTGCCGTTTTTCGGCTACTTCAACATGAACATAAATAACAGAAAGAATAAGCCCAAATTAATACATTTTCAGTACCATAACTCATTGGTAATTAATATCTCACGAGTTTTCAATATCTATTTATATCACGTGAAATAATGACCCAAATAGGAATTTCTCACTGTTTGATTGTTGTTTGTGTATTTTTTTATGATTCAAGAATTTATTATTTTTAAAATACAAACGCTTGATTATCAATAGTTTAATTAAACAGAAAAACTTTCACCACAACCACAAGTTCGGGTTGCATTGGGATTTTTGAACTGAAATCCTTTGCCATTCAATCCATCAGAGAAATCTAATTCGGTGCCAATTAGATACAATAAACTCTTTTTATCAACAAAAACCTTGATGCCTTTGTCTTCAAATACATGGTCGGTTGAGCGTTGTTCGGCATCAAAATTTAGGTCATACATCAAGCCAGAGCAGCCACCGCCTTCAACGGCCACTCTCACCCCGTGATTTCCTTCTAAGCCATCTTTGGCACGGAGTTCGATAATTTTATTTTTTGCTATTTCGGTTACAGTGACCATATTTATAATAATTGATTGATTTTTAACCCTCACAAATTCTGAAAATCTTTAAATCATGATTACATTTACTTTTTTTATTAACGAAAATCAGCCCTCAAAAGTTTCATGGCTATTGCAATACCCAATAGAAAAGTATTAGATGAAAAATTTCCAAGATTGAGCGTTCGAGAAACAAATCGACGGTATGAGCTGCTACGAGAAAACTTTCAGACGGGTGATTTGATTTTCTTTGTGGGTAATCATTGGCTGTCAAATCTTATCGGTTGGCGGTCGAAGGGAATGTGGAGTCACGTCGGAGTTGTGGTCAGAATTGAAGAAATCAACCGAGTTTTCTTGGTCGAAAGTATCTTGGGCGTTGGTGTGAGAATGATTCCAATGTCGTTTGTGTTAAAAGATTACGATGGACGAAAGCAAGCCTATAATGGTCGAGTGTCTTGGGCAAGATATGCTGGTCTTCCGTCTGATAAAATGCTGACTATCAAGGAGTTTGTGCTGGATAATTTATCAAAACAGTACGATAAACGAGAATCTTATCGCATACTTTGGCGAACGATTGTGGGCAAAGAAAAGATTTTTCATGACGATAAATATACTTGTTCGGAGTACGTTCGTGAGGCGTTCAGACGGGCAGGGATTTATCTAAAATACGAACGAGGAGATTTTATTTCACCCTCCGCAATCTGGGCAAATGCCGAAATTGAAATGAAGGGTATGATAATTTGAGTATTTTAAACTGATAAGGTCTTCAAGACCTTATCGGTTTGGCGGGTTTATACGGTCGTTTTAATTTTCAATTCGTCCATTTGTTTGGCATCAATCGTTGAAGGCGAGTCAATCATGGTATCACGTCCCGAATTATTTTTCGGGAAAGCAATGAAATCACGAATCGAGTCGGCACCGCCAAAAATTGAGCATAAACGGTCAAAGCCAAAGGCAATTCCTGCGTGTGGCGGAGCCCCAAACTCAAATGCGTCCATCAAGAAACCGAATTGTTTTTTTGCTTCTTCGTCCGAAAATCCTAAAATCTCAAACATTCGTTGCTGCAATGGTCGCTGAAAAATCCGCACCGAACCGCCGCCAACTTCCGTACCATTAATGACCATATCGTAAGCATTGGCTCGTACCGCTCCCAAGTTAGTTGCCAACAAAGGAATATCTTCGGGCTTCGGACTCGTAAATGGGTGGTGCATCGCAAACCAGCGGTCTTCCTCCTCGCCGTACTCCAAAAGCGGAAAATCAAGCACCCAAAGAGCTTTAAATTCGTCGGGTTTTCTCAGCCCTAAACGAGTACCCATCTCTAAGCGAAGTTCGCTCATTTGTTTACGGGCTTTGTTGGTTTCACCCGAAATTATCAAAATCAAATCGCCTGCTTCCGCTCCGCAACGCTCTGCCCAAGTTTTTAAAACATCTTCGGTATAAAACTTATCCACCGACGATTTTAATGTGCCATCGGCATTATAACGTACATAAATCAAGCCTTTTGCCCCAATTTGAGGGCGTTTGAGCCACTCTGTGAGTTCATCGAGTTGCTTACGGGTATAATCGGCACAACCTTTGGCACAAATTGCAACCACCAGTTCGGCCTCATCGAAAACAGGAAAACCTCGTCCTTTTACTAAATCAATACCAGTTTCCCCACTGGGGGTTAGGGGGCTAAACTCCATTCCAAAGCGAATATCGGGCTTATCGTTACCGTACAAACGCATCGCATCGGCGTAGGTCATGCGGGGTACTTCGGGCATATCAATATTTTTGACGGTTTTGAATAAATGACGAATCAAACCTTCAAACATATTCAAAATATCTTCTTGCTCTACGAATGACATTTCGCAGTCGATTTGGGTAAACTCGGGCTGACGATCGGCTCGTAAATCTTCATCACGGAAGCACTTTACGATTTGGTAATAACGGTCAAAGCCGCCCACCATCAACAACTGCTTGAAGGTTTGGGGTGATTGAGGCAAAGCATAAAATTCACCAGGATTCATACGGCTCGGTACCACAAAATCTCTTGCACCCTCGGGCGTTGACTTTATCAAAACGGGCGTTTCGACTTCGATAAAATCTTGTCCGTCCATGAAAATACGGGTTTGCTGGGCCATTTTATGCCGCAACACCAAATTTTGACGCACGGCATTTCGGCGTAAATCCAAGTAACGGTATTTCATACGAATATCGTCTCCGCCATCGGTTTCGTCTTGAATCAAAAACGGTGGAAGTTTGGCAGGGTTCAGTACTTCGAGGCTCAAAATCTTGATTTCGACCTCGCCCGTGCTGATTTTATCGTTCTTGGCGATTCGCTCAATTACTTCGCCTTTTGCCTGAATCACAAACTCACGGCTTAGGGTGCGTGCTGTAGCAATCGAAGTGCTATCGGTTTCGTTTTCGTTCAGAATTAACTGCGTAATGCCATATCGATCACGGAGGTCAATGTAGATGATGCCACCCTTGTCACGCACGACTTGCACCCAGCCACTAAGGGTAACGTTTTGATTCACATCGGAAATTCGAAGCTCTCCGCAGGTATGAGTTCTTAACATTTTTTCAATTATCAGTTATCAGTTATCAATTATCAGCTTTTAACTACTGACTTTTTTGCAAAAATAGGGATTTTTAC
>JANNEN010000053.1:0-25978 GCA_031378715.1 Emticicia sp. | reverse complement strand
AAGAGAGCATCACCCTCACTTACCGCCAATTATTCGAGCGAGTTTGCCGTTTTGCGAATGTGCTGAAACGCAACGGCGTGCAGAAAGGCGATCGGGTTTGTATCTATATGCCCATGATTCCCGAGCTAACGGTTGCGGTTTTGGCTTGTGCCAGAATTGGAGCAATTCACTCCGTGGTTTTTGGTGGATTCTCGGCCACTTCTATCGCCGACCGTATCAATGATTCGCAATGTGTGGCCGTAGTCACGACCGACGGAGCCGTGCGGGGCAACAAAGCTATTCCGATGAAAGATACCGTTGATGATGCCATGATTGGCTGTCCGTCGGTCAAGAAAGTTATCGTTGCTACCCGCACCCGCACGCCCGTAAGCATGATAAAAGGGCGTGATGTGTGGTGGGAAGAGGAAGAAAAACACGTAACAAGCGACTGCCACGCCGAAGAAATGGACTCGGAAGATCCGCTTTTTATACTTTATACTTCTGGCTCAACGGGCAAGCCAAAGGGCGTTGTGCATACCTGCGGGGGCTATATGGTTTATACAGCTTATACTTTTCAGAATGTTTTTCAATATAAAGCAGGCATGGTGCATTTCTGCACGGCCGATATTGGCTGGATTACGGGACACTCTTATATCGTTTATGGGCCGTTGGCAACGGGAGCAATATCGGTACTCTTCGAGGGTGTACCAACGTACCCCAATGCTGGGCGTTTTTGGGATATTGTAGCCAAACATCAAGTAAATATACTCTACACAGCCCCGACAGCCATTCGGTCATTGATGGGTTTTGGCTTGGATTATGTGGAAGGCAAGGATTTGAGTTCGCTCAAAATCTTGGGTTCGGTCGGTGAGCCAATTAACGAGGAGGCTTGGCAATGGTATTCAAAAAATATCGGAAAAGACAACTGCCCCGTGATTGATACTTGGTGGCAAACCGAAACGGGCGGCGTGCTGATTTCGGCATTGGCAGGGATAACTCCGCTAAAACCCGCTTGGGCATCATTGCCATTGCCTGGCGTACAAATGCTTTTAGTTGATGAGGTCGGAAACGAGATTTTGGGGGATAACGTGAGCGGAAATTTGTGCATAAAATTTCCTTTTCCGTCGATGATTCGTACTACTTGGGGCGACCACGAACGCTGCCGAACTGCCTATTTTGCTACCTACCCAGACCTATATTTTACGGGTGACGGAGCAATGCGTGACGAAAACGGCTTCTATCGAATCACAGGTCGAGTCGATGATGTATTAAATGTGTCGGGACATAGAATTGGTACGGCCGAAGTCGAAAATGCCGTAAATATGCACACGGGCGTAGTAGAAAGTGCCATTGTGGGTTATCCGCACGACATCAAGGGGCAGGGAATTTATGCGTATGTGATTTGTGAAACATCGCTGCACGATGAAGAATTGACTCGGAAGGACATTTTGGCGACGGTTTCGAGAGTAATCGGACCGATTGCAAAACCCGACAAGATTCAGTTTGTGACGGGCTTACCAAAAACCCGTTCGGGCAAAATCATGCGACGAATATTGCGTAAAATTGCCGAAGGTGAAACCGAAAATTTAGGCGATATTTCGACACTTCTCGACCCAAGCGTAGTGGAAGATATTAAGCACGGAGCGGAGGCTTTGAGGTAAAAATGAAACGTACCACACCTATATTATTGTAAAAATAGGTGTGGCACGATGATTTTTAGATTACGAATATTTATAGCAGATTTGATAATTAATCTTAAATTTGCAAAAAAAATTACTATGAACTGGCAAGATTATATTTATTCCGACCCAAATGTTTTAGTTGGAAAGCCAACAATCAAAGGTACTCGACTGTCAGTTGAGTTTCTTTTAGATAGACTTGCCGATGGCTGGTCAGAAGAAATGTTACTCGAAAATTATCCAAGACTTTCAAAAGAAGCACTTCAGGCAATTTTTCTCTTTTTAAAAGAGTGTATATCTGACCAACTCATTTTTATACGAGAACCTTTAAAGAAAGCCTCATGAAATTGTTGGCTGATGAAAATTTCCCTAAGAAATCTTACCATATTTTAGCAGAACTTGGATACGACATCATTCACATAGGAAACACAAATCCAAGTGTTGATGATGAATCTGTCATGGAAATTGCTATTGACTCCGACCGACTTATCCTAACTTTTGATAGCGACTACGGCACATTAGTATTTCAATATGGGTCTAAACCTGTTGGGGTCGTCTATTTCAAAACCCATTTTTCTTCACCCGATTTTCTTGCTCAAATAGTACATCAATATTTGCAATCTAAAGATTTAGATTTCGTAGGTTTTGTAACAGTCATCGAAAAAGAAGACAACATTCGCCAACGAGCAATTATTTGATAATTGTAAATACTTAGCCGTAGAAAGTGCAATTTTAATTTTCATAAAGTGCTAATAATCAAGATGTTACATTTTTACTATATTGAAAAAAACACAAACGACAAAATTTCATTTTCACAAAGTTTAGCTCAAAATCGCACATTTTTGTATTATTCAAAGACGAATTTACGGTGAATGTTGTACTTTTTATAGAATTATATGGCTAAGTAGTTACTGATAATTAAAAAATAAAGGCCTTTTTCACTCAACCTTAGCCTCCACCCAAAGCCCCGCCAAAATCAATAAGATAAGCATAAACCAAGCCCATTCGGGCAGAAAAACTCGTAATTTCTGTTCCGAACCCGCCGAAATGACATCTGATTTTAGATACTGTTTTAGCAGATTTGCTTTTGCGAAAACACTTTGATTGACATCAACGTAAACATCCAAAGAATCTTGAAAAGGCTGCCAACCAGTTTTTCGGAAGGTATAAATCGCTCTTGAAGTAGTGGGATTTATGGCCGATTGGGTAGTTTTTACGGTGTCATCTTCAATGCTCAACTGGCTTTGCCAACTTGTTGAATTTAGTAAAATCTCTTCTTTTATGTCTTGAAAAATTGGAGCTTCAACTTCAATATTATTATCAAAATCGGGATTTAGTACTTGAAAAGTACTTTGCCAGATTCGGGCGTAAGTCAAACTATCGCCACTAAGCATTATTGGAAATGTTTCGTTGAGCAAACTAATGCCTACTTTTCCAATTTTTTTCTGAATCGCAATCGGATAATCAAAAACTGATTTTTGCAAAACGTTTGATTCAAATTCATAAGGTTGTGCCGTTAATTCCTGCGAAATTGGACGGTTTTCTTGCGTGCTGGTTCGCTTCAATTTCCATTTTGTACCCAAATTTTGATTGATAGTTTTTGTGTCCAACTCAGGATTTTCGAGATTTATAAACAAAATACTTTTACCTTCCGAAAACGCCTTTTTTACTAAACTATTACCCGCATTTGACGGGTCGGTGATAATAATATCGGGCGAAAATATCTTTTCGGTTTTATTGATAGAAACACTATTCAAAGTATTTTTGGCAATCGTTGTCCGAATTTCTACTTTATTGCCACCTTTTCCGAGCCAATCGGCCAACGTTTTGCTTTCAAAATCGGGATTGCTCAAAACGAAAAGAATATTTTGAGCCAGTTTTTTTATTCCGCAAAAATTAATGGTTTGCAGCTTTTCTTGGTCTAATTCCAAACTTAATGAAGTTCGTCCAATTGAAAAAGTGGGCGTTTTTAAGCTAAAACTCGAAAATCCTTTGGGCAATTTCAAACTGTCTAAAACTTGATTTCCGAACTTGATTTTTATAGTTTTTGATGCTGAAAGCTCGATTTTTCCTGTAATTTCCTGCATTTCTCCTTTGCGAGTAATGGCGTTCCAACGAATATCCTGAATTTCGTCAATCTTGAAAAACGGAATCCAAGCAATATTATTTTGACCAATTTTGCTCAATATTTCGGGCGAAGCATCTTGACCAAAAAAATAAATTTTACCCAATTTTGAAGCAAAATCAGCATTTTCTTTAACTTTTCTGTCAAACTCTTTCTGAGAAAATACTTTACTGATTTTTAGGCTATCTTTTGCCTTTTCAATAGTTTCGGTTGAAATCCCATCACTATAAACCAAAACTTTACTCGTATCAACCGATTGATTCCAAGACGGATTTATAACCAACATACAGACACTCAACCACAGCAATAGATTCAGTCCAATTTTTATTTTACTGACTTTTTTCTTCCACAAAGCAAGCAACTGAATAGCTAATAAAATGACTAATGCAACAGCAAGTAGCCAATCATAAAGTGTAAAGTTTAATGTCATTATAAAAAGTTATTTTTATCACAATTGGCACAATGGAGGCACCGCATCGGCAGTCCGAGATAGACAAAGATGACTTGTGTCGATTATTCTTTAAAGTTGATTTAAAAGTTTTTCCAAAATGCCTTTTCTAATTTTTTATTACCCAAATATGAGTCAATCTTTGGGGTGTTTTGGCTGGGTAACGTCTTGTTTATGAGTTGATAAAGTTTGGTTTTTAATGATAATTGAGCCTTTGATGAAAGGTCTTTATCATTGATAATTGCTTGTAAATCGCTCAAAATCGACCAATTTGACAAGCCGCTATCGACCACTTTATTACTCAAAGCCGTACTGAGTTCCAATGCTTTTCTTTTCTGATTATTAGTCAATTTTTTGCCAAAAGTTTTGGCTTCAACGATACCAATTACCTCAACAATAAGGCTTTCTAATTGTTGTTGTGAATAGTACTTTTCGTAGATAAAGTTAGTGTTGAATTTTGTTAATTCGCCCGTCATACGTTTCTCTTTTTCTTTGATTGGGGGCGGGTCAAAACTGGTTTTTTTTACAAAAACTCGGGCTTTCTGTTGGGCAGATTTTAAGTATTCAAGGGCTTTTTTCTCAAACGGAATGGCTTTTTCGGGTTCATACATTCGCAAATGCAACTCCGACTGCCACATTTGTTCCAAAGCACTTTTCAACAAACTTCGGGTCGATTGTTCGTAGTAAGTATTTACCTCACCGTTGTCGTGTGAGTGAATATAGTCCGCTAAAAGGCTTGCTACGGGGTCACTATTATTTGGATTTTCTGCCCCGTGGTTATGCTCATGCTCGTCATGTTTTTCTCCGTCTTCGTGGTCGTCTTCGCCCCCATCGTGGTCGTGTCTGAAACCTTTGAGCATATCGCCATCGGCTTCAACATCATCGGGTAGTGCATTCACGCCTCCGATTGAACCTTCATCTTCTTCGCCCAAATACTGTCCGTATCGTAATCTGAGAGCTTTTTGGTCAAATCCTATTTCATTTGAAGTGCTATTAAAATCTTCTTTTCCAAGTTTCTTTCGCTTTACAATCAGTTTTTCGGTATCAATAATTATTTGTCGCTGACTTCTAAAATACTCGGGCATGATATTCATTGCCATCGTAGCCAAATCAGCTTCTTCGGTTTGCGAAGTGTCTTTATAAACAATAAAATAAGTGTCCGATTTAGTAAAATTGGGCGTTGGTCGCTTGTTGTCAAATGCCGCCCAGTAATAATAAAGTTCATCGCCTGGTGCAAAATTAAGGGCTTTTAAATCAATATTTTTAGATATGTTAGCTTGCTTAAAGTCAGTTTGAGCAATAGGAAACCTTACTTCTCGAAACTTAACGTTTTCGCCCGAACCACGAGCCAGCGTTGCTACAATAAAGGTTTGATTGACCAAAAAATCATCAGAAATTTTGGCTGAAATCTGAATATTTTTATCATCTTTCAAATAATGCAATTTGTACAATTCCTTGATTGATGGTTCGATTTTGGGGGCTAAATCGGGTATTGCTTCGAGCCGATAATAGTCCGATTGATAAACTAATGAATCGTGCCAAAACGCCTTGAAAGCGTACAAACCCGAACTAATTAATTGGTCAGAATATACAAAGTTTTCACCCGATTGTTTGAGTCTAACTTCCTCACCACGGTTGTTACTCAACTTCACGGTCAAGTCTTGTGAAGTAGAAAATCCCAAACGCCATTGTAGCACCGAACCAGTGATTGCGGAAACATTCATATTATTAGAATGAGTGCTTCCTAAACCCGTATAAGCAGGAGGTGTAATGCTCAAATCTGCCGAAGAGAAACTTGGAATTTCGGTTTTTTTTCCAGCAGAAACTATTTTATTTTCTTGATTATCTAAACCGTTTTTTTGAGGAAAATTGAGTTTTGGCACAAACAAATAAGCTAAAATTGAGGCAATAAAAGCCAGTAAAAAGTAAATAAGTTTGGCATCAATCGCCCAAGGTGTTTGTAGATTAGATTTAGAAAAAAGCCTTTCAAGTTGGAGCTTTTGTGCCAAATTGGGTTGTTCGATTTGCAGTAATTCAAGGCTATATTCGGTGTCATCAAGTTTTTTATGAATGAGTTGAATGGCTTCTTTTTGCTTATCCTGAAAAAGTTTTACACGAAATGCGATTCCTGCGAAACTCAAAATACCTCCAAATGCAGCAAAAGGCATAGATTTTGTAAGCAAAAGCCCTAAAAAACACCCGGAACCTGCCGCCATTATGCACATTAGCGTTGCAGCTGTGTAGAGTTGAAGGTTTACTTTCGCCACGATTTGTTTCAGTTCGTTCATGCGTTTTTATGAATGGCCAGCCATCGCTCAATGCCCAGTAAAAAAATAAATATTAATAAAATGCTTTTAGGGAACCACGCATTGGTTGCCTGTTTTGGGTATGCTTGCACCCTAAATAAAGCATTCATTTGTTTTTTGCTCAACGGCTGGTTTGGATTTTGTAAGCCATAATGTTTGATAAATTGTTCGCCTAAAAATTCGGGCAGATTTCCATTAAAAACTATTTCAGAGGTTTGGGGTTTCAGTGGTTTTGGAAAAAAAACAACATTCTTATTGCCAAAATTTTGGTTCTTGAATGAATCAGTACTTGAAAAAAAATAGAGCGTACTTTCATTCGGTTTTTTGGAGATAATTTTATTATCAAAAACGACATCGTATATTTTATTTGAAACAAGTTTTTCATCGATCTCAAACTCAAAACCATAAATTTCAGTCAAAGCACGCAAAGCTGCCTTGATACTTTGCCCTTCTGAGGAATCATCGTTTTGAATCAAAATTTTTATTATCCCTTCGTGCCTTGCTTTGGCATTTTTATTTAAAATTGGCTCATTCACCAATTCATTTTTTTGATTTACAAATATCTTTTTATTGTTTGAAAATGTAATAAAACCTTGATTTTGAATCGAAGTCGAATCTATAATCGAATGAATATTAAATGAAGTCGGAAGGAAAATATGAGGGAGCGAATTTAGTTCTTGGTTATTGACAAAATACAACTCAAACTCCTCATTATCAATGTTTTGACTGATATTATTTATGCTAATTTGTAGTAGATTTGCATCAATTTTCTCTTGATTTGGTAATGATTTAAGGTCTTCAATTTGTTGAATATTAGAATGAATCCAATAGCATTTTTCTCCTTTTTTAAGAGCGGATTCTATTTCAAATTTGAAGTTTTCGGTCACTAAAACGTTGGGCTGGACGAGATGAATTTTCTTAGTTATTTTGTCTGAATTTAGCCATTTTAAAATCGGTTTACTCAGAAAAAAGCACAGTACGAGCAGAAGTAAGCACCTCAAAATTAGCAATAAAATATTATCAAGCCGAATACCTCGGGCTTGTTGCAGTTTTTTTTCTACTAACCATTGTGTGGCGGCCCATTCGATAATTTTTCCTTTTTTTTGATGCCAAAAATGGATAATTATCGGAATCGAAATCGCCAAACTACCCCAAAGCATCAAAGGATTGATAAATTCCATGCTGTACAATTTATGAACGGTTCGCCGTTGCGATTACGAATTACGATGGAATCGCTTGATTTTTTCAAGAATTTTTACTAAAAATTTCTACTGTCTTTTTCTAATTGATTCCGTGATTACGCCAGCGATTGATGCTTCAAAATCTGCTCGGATTAAATGTATAAACGGAATTTGCAGCTCATTTTTCAAGTTTTCGAGATAGCTTTCAGCAATTTTACGAACTTCATCTTTGATACTTTCAGCTTGTAATTCTACCTCTTTTCCCGACTCTAAATCTCGAAAACGATAAAACCCTTTTAAGTCAAAATCTAATTCTTGTTTGCCCAAAACCTGAAAGATAATAACCTCACGGTTTCGATTTGCTACGTTTTTTATGAACTGTACCCACTCATTATTGACCTGCAAAAAATCGGAGGCAATGATGATAACATCTTTCGATTTAGACGACTGCAATATCGGAAATTTTGGGTTACTATTTTTCCAATCTCCACTGGCAGTTGCTTTTTCGAGCGAATACAAAATGCGTTGAAATGCCTGTTTTCCCGAAGGAACTAATATCTGTAATTCATCATTTTGCAAGGTATATAAACTCATCAAATCGCTTTGGCGATAGCCCAAATATGCCAAAGAGGCCAACAAAATCTTACAATATTGCAAGCGACTTACGCTATTTTCAACATAATTCATCGACCCCGATAAATCAATGATAAATCTTAGATGAAAATTACTTTCGGTTGATGATTCTCGCACCAAATGTTTGTCGGTTCGGGCATAAAGTTTCCAGTCAATGCGTTTTGGGTCATCGCCTGGCACATAATGTCGGTATTGTTCAAACTCAATTCCGTTACCAAAACGCTTGCTGTGGTGAATACCCAACAATATTTCCTCGCTCACTAATTTGCCAGCAAGTTGTAGGTTATTGAGTTTGATTAATTCGGTTATAAGCATAATTGGGTTTTACTGCTTCAACAAATCCCTAACCACATCATCACTCGTGATTCCTTCGGCTTCGGCTCTGAAATTTAGGGCAATTCGGTGCCTTAAAATCGGGTAAGCCAATGCTTCAATATCTTCGGGAAGTACTGAAAAACGTTCGTTTAGCACGGCTCGTGCCTTCGAGCAAAGTACCAATGCTTGCCCCGCCCGTGGGCCTGCTCCCCATTCGCACCATTGTTTTACGAAAGCTGAATTTGTATTCGCAGGGCGGCTCGACCGTACAATATGATTAATTTTTATGATTAATTCTTCGCTGATATGCACCTCACGGGTAAGCTGTTGCAAATCAATAATATTCTCGTCGGTCATAATTGTTTGCAAAACTGGCTTATTCGTACCAGTTGTACTTTTCAAAACGTCAAGTTCTTCGTTTTCAGACGGATAACCGAGCTTGATGTACAACAAAAAACGGTCGAGTTGGGCTTCGGGCAGTGGATACGTGCCTGCCTGTTCGATGGGATTTTGGGTCGCAATAATCAGAAATGGCTTGGGCAAATCGTAGTTTGTGCCTGCGTACGTCACCTTATATTCTTGCATGGCTTCGAGCAAAGCCGCTTGGGTTTTGGGCGGTGTTCGGTTGATTTCATCGGCCAAAACGATGTTGGCAAAAATTGGCCCTCTACTAAATTTAAAGAATTTTTTGCCCGTTTCGTGGTCTTCTTCCAAAATTTCAGTGCCAATAATATCACCTGGCATGAGGTCGGGTGTAAACTGAATCCGCTTAAAATTCATGTCAAGCGATTTAGCTAATGTACTTACCATCAGGGTTTTAGCAAGCCCAGGCACGCCTTCGAGCAAGCAATGCCCACCCGCCAAGAGTGAAATCAATATTTCGTTAATGGCTGTTTGCTGCCCGATGATTACTTTGCCAATTTCTTTTTTCAGTAACGGTAATTTGGCTACTAATACTTTATAATGTTGTAATTCTTTGGTTTCCAATGTTTTTAATTTTACAATCCTCATAAGTTTTCAAAACCTATGAGGATTAATCCTACACCGTCAAGGCATAATTAATAATATTTACCCCAAATTTCGTATTGTCTTCGGCGAGCCAACGTTTGTTTCTGAAATCATAATCCCATTCGCAGCCGTAGTCTTTATTGCTGTACAGAACTCCGATGCGACCATTAATGATAATTGCCTTCAAGTAGTCATGCACCAAATCATCACCCCAACCGTTTAGCTCGAAAGTGGTCGTTGGCGGGCCTTCAAACTGAAAAAAACAATTATAAATCGGGTGCTTATTCGGGATTTTTTGCAGGGCTTTCGCTCCGAAAGTGCGAGCCATTTCTTGCTCAAATGATTTAGCAAAAAGTCCGTCAATGTCGTGGTTGCAATCATCGACAAACACAAAGCCACCATTCTCAATATATTTCCGAAAATGATCCCGCTCTTGGCTCGAAAACTCCACCAATTTATGCCCACTCAAATAACAAAACGGACTTCTGAAAAGCTCATTGCTACTCAAAAGTACCACTTTTTCTTTCTCATCAATCGGAATAGTTGTGTATTCCACCAATGAGTTCAAGATATTAGCGGGCATTCGCTGGTCGGTGTCCCAATCGCCCGAGTTGTATTGTATTCTTGTGAAAATAAATGGTTTCATAGTCAATTATCAATGAACAATTATCAATAAACAGGTTTCAACTGCACTTTTTTCTTCAAAACAAAATGTTCACGCACAAGCATTCTTTCTGCAAATACGTAGCCCCCTTGATAATTGTTCACTGATAATTGATAATTGTTTTATACCGCATCAGACAAACTCGAAAATGTAAACTCACGAATTTTCATGGGCGGAACCATATAATTTTGGTTCGATTCGGTGCTGACGACACGCTCGGTTTTGCCCAACATTTCGAGGTTATTGAGCATAATAATCGGACTTTCGTTAAACCTAAAATTCTTGATTGGATATTTAATTTTTCCGTCTTCAATCAAAAATGTTCCGTCACGGGTGAGTCCAGTTTGGAGTAAGGTTTGGGGATCTACCGCACGGATATACCACAATTTCGTAACTAAAATACCCCTTTTGGTGCTTTTTATCATTTCTTCGAGGGTGGCAGTTCCACCCAACATAATCATATTATTGGGAAAAGGCACGGGTTTTACGCCTTTTTCTTTCGCCCAAAAACGTGAATACGATAAGTTTTTGACCACACCTTTTTCAATCCAAGTCATTTTTTCTTGGGCTTGTCCATCGCCCGACCACGGCGAAGCGGGCAAATCTGCGTTGGCAGGATCGGAGAAAAAAGTTACTCGTTCATCAACTACTTTCTCGCCCAATTTGGTCTTTCCGCCTTGCTTGCTAAAATACGAACGCCCTTCGTCGGCACTGCGAGCGTCCATGTCGAAATAAATATTTTCGAGTAAAACCGCCGCCGCCGTTGGTTCAAGAATTACGGTATATTTGCCAGGTTCGAGTGCTTTGGCCGATTTTGAACCAACTGCTTTTTGAATCGCAATTCGGGTTGCCCCCGCCGTATCCAATTTATTCACATCGCTAAAACCCTTGATAACATAGCCCGAACCCGTGCCGTCTTCGGTGCGAACGGTGAGCGAATAATTGATATTGGTGCTTTTATAGTAAGCAAAAAGCCCCTTGGAGTTCATCATGGCCGAATAGCCTTTTGAATCTTCGAGAAAACCCGCCGCCACTAATTTTTGCTCACGGGTCAGCTTCAAACTTTTCATCACGGCCTCGGCCCGCACATCGGGGTTGATATTGGCCGTAGAATCGAAATAGCCTTCCGATTTCATGTATTGTTGCGGTTCCAAAACACCCATGTACTCGGGATTTTCGGGAGCGAGGCGAGCCAATTCTTCGGCACGACGCACCACTTTTTCGAGTGAAGCGTCATCAAATTCATCAATCGTGGCAACGCCCACTTTTTTTCCAAAAGCGGCCTGTACTTGAAGATTTTGATTGGTTAATGCTCCGCTGGTCGAAACTTCATTGCGGGCATAACGGATATTTCCGTTAATATTGCCAGATAAATTGATTTCACATTCATCGGCTTTTGAGTAGCTCAAAACCTTTTTCAGCAAGGTTTTGGCTTCATTTTCTGTTAATATGACTGACATGAATAATTTTGAATGATAGAATGAGCGAATAGGAAACTCGCAAAATACTGATTATAAGGCAGTTATGAATCGTAATTCGTAAATAAGTTAAACTTTCCGTGCCGTATTAATTACATTTACGCCATTAAAACGAGCCGTTGAACTTCCGTGCGACACGGCACTTGACTGCGAAGGTTGCCCTTTGCCATCAAAAAACGAACCGCCCAAACGATAATCTCGCTCATCACAAACTTTTACGCACGAATTCCAAAACTCTTGCGTGTTCGATTGGTAGGCTACGTCTTTCAACATTCCTGCAATTTGTCCATCTTTTATTTCGTAGTAAAGCTGCCCACCAAACTGGAAATTATAACGTTGTTGGTCAATCGAAAACGAACCATCACCGATGATATAGATTCCTTTCTTGACATCTTTTATCATTTCGGCTACCGAAAGTGGCGTTTTTCCTGCCGCCAAAGATACATTGGCCATGCGTTGAAACTGCACCGACGACCAACTATCAGCATAGCAGCAGCCGTGCGATTCTTTCTCGCCGATGATGTGGGCTTGGTCACGAATGGCTTGGTAATTTACCAGCGTTCCATCTTTTACTAAGTCCCAACGCTTGGTTTGTACGCCTTCGTCGTCCCAACCGACCGCACCGAGCGAGCCAACTTGGGTTTTATCCGCAAAGAGTGTTACTTCTTTGCTACCATAATTAAAGTTTTTGGTTTTCCATTTGTCGAGCGTTGCGAACGATGTTCCCGCAAAATTTGCTTCGTATCCCAACACTCGGTCGAGTTCGAGCGGGTGTCCGACCGACTCGTGAATCGTCAGCCAAAGGTGCGACGGGTCAAGTACCAAATCATATTTTCCTGCCTCAACCGACTTGGTGGTGAGTTTTTCTTTGGCTTGCTTGGCGGCGGCTGTTACGTCTTCGAGCATATCGTAGCCTTTATTGTAACGAGTGGTGATACCCGTAACTTTATCGGCTGGATTTGTCTGCAAATACTCATAACCCATGCCAACGGGAGCCGAAAGTGCCTGACGGGTTTCAAATTTTCCCGTTTTTGCATCAATGGCCGTTACGGAGGCAATCGGCCAGATACGGTGAATATCTTGGTCGATGTACGAACCATCGGACGAGGCAAAATATTTCTGTTCATTGACCATAAACAGCACCGAATTGACATAATTTGCCCCGTTTTTCAAGGCAGCATCGTTTACGCCAAGCAACAAATCAACTTTTTCTTTGATGGGAACCTCAAAGGCATTGCGTTGGATTGGGGCTTTCCAACTAACTTCGCCAAAGCCTTTTTGCGGTGCAAGTTGCACAGGTTCGGTCATTAATCGGGCATTTGCTTTCGCAATCGCAACGGCTTCTTCGGCGGCTCTGGCTACGTCGGCCTCGTTTCGGGCATCAACGAGGGCGGCAAATCCCCAGCAACCATTAGCTATCACTCGCACGCCCACACCGTAGGATTCGGTATTGACGATGTTTTGTACTTTGTCTTCACGGGTAACTACGAATTGATTAAGGTAGCGACCAATGCGGACATCGGTGTAGGTTGCTCCTTTGGCTTTGGCGGCATTGAGGGCAGCATCAGCAAGGCGTTTTTTGACGGCTACATCAATGGCATTGTCAATCATGGCTTCTTGCGAAACGGCGTTTCCGATTATCGGAATACCGCCCATGGGCATATTGGGCAGCATCAAGCCCCCGAAACCCAAGCTGGATAGTTGAATAAAATCTCTTCTTTTCAAAGCTTTTTCAGTTTTTGTTGAATAATGTGTTTGATGGATTTAAAGGTATAAATTTAATTGTTGAGAAACAAAAAAATGACACGCAATGAAGGCTGATTTGGATAAACGGGCAAAATCTTGCGATGAATGGATTCACTAAAATAAAAAGCCACTTGAAAATCTCAAAAAGACAAATGTAGGTGGTCTGATTTTGCTTGATAAACTCATTTATTCAAAACAATCCCTTCCACGGCTTCTACACTTTTCTGCCAGAAAGATTCAATATTTTCGTTGATAATATCTTTGTGATTGGTAGCTTTTACTTTGCTTTTGTCGAAATATGAGCCACTATTTCTCTGTACGTTTTCTAAGGCAGTGGTGGCTAAAAACAAAGATGTTGCGGCACCTTTTTCGACCGAAATCATGAAGGGTTTTGCAAGGCTGACGAAGAATCTGCCGAACCCCGTAAAGTTTGTTCCAAAGCCCGAATCGACTACGCCTGGGTGCAAACTGAAAGCTAAAACGGGCTTACCGACAAGTCTTTTTGCTAATCCTTTGGTGAATAGAATATTAGCTAATTTTCCATCGCAATACGCTCCGAATGCACTCAACGTATTGTTTCGCTTCACAAACATTCGACTCATTTTTCCAAGGGCGTGGGCCGCCGATGAAACGCTGATAATTCGACCTTCGCCCGACGCTTCTAATAAATCTAAGAGGTTGATAGTCAGGGCAAAATGCCCTAAGTGATTAGCCACGAATGATTTTTCGTAACCTTCTTTTGTGAAGAAAATCTCATCGGGCGAGTAACCCGCATTATTAACAAGTCGGTCTATTTTGGTGACTCGTTTTTTGATGTTCTCGGTTGCCTCAATTACCGACTTTACGTCCTCCAAATCAGCAATTTCATAGTCGATTTTTGTATCGGGAAACCCTCGTAAAATCTCAGTTTTTGTGGCTTCGGCTTTCTGCACACTCCTCACCAAAAGTATCAAATCAAAGCCTTCTTTGGCCAAACCTTTGGCGGTTGCCAAACCAACGCCCGAATTTGCTCCTGTTATTAATGCTACCTTTCTCATTTTTGTTTTTCATTTATTTTGATTGTGCAAAGGTAGATTTCTTTTATGAGGAATTGAAATTGGGGATTGATTAAAAATAACTTGAATATTTTAGCCCAATAATTGATTTGTTAGTTTAAATTTTCCGTTGCAGTTTTTAAAAATCCCCCTTTGATGGGGTGTCTGACTGGCGTAGCCGTCGGCGGGGGATGTTATCTGTGTATTTGCAACGGAAAATTTACACTAACAGTTTTTTTGAATGTCAGTATTTCCTATCGGGTCAAAAGCGAATTAGTATTGAAGACCTTGAAGTGAACACAGGAGCAAATTACTTCATATGCGGACCTGACAGCCTAAAAGAAAGCGTTTTTGATAATTTACATCTGGCAGGAATCAATAAAAACAACATTCATACCGAGCATTTTGTAGATGGATATGTGCCTTGGTTTGGGTTGATTTAGGAGTGAACCTACCCAATATTCCCCCCAACCCGATTATACAAACCCGTTGGTTTCCAAGGCATTGGCTTTTGAAAGTACATTCGGGCGTGGGCGTAGATATACGTTTTTATGCAATATTGTTTTTGAACATTTCAGAAAAAAATATCTTCATTCAAATCTTTTTGTACTAAGTCATTATATGGACTTTTTGCTAAACCAAATACAGAAATCATGACCAACCAAACCGATTTCTTAGTTTTAGTTTCTTGTCTAAATTCAGACACTTTTTTTCTCAAATTCTCTGAATAGGCTTTTGTAATGGTAAATTTATCAATTGAAAATTTTGCTTCAATGAGATTAATGACCTGATCTTTACGATCAATTACCATGTCTATTTGGCTTGATGGATTTGCCCAAGAATAGATTTTTGACTGTACGCCGCTGATACCTAATCCGTTTTTAATTTCCTGAGCGTGCTGTAAACAAACAATTTCAAAAGCATTACCCGCCCACGCAAAATACTCGGGCGTATTGAGCATATTTAACCAAAAATCGTTGTCTAACTCATTCGTTTTTTTTATGAATTTATGATAGAAAAGTGTATAATTATCTACCAATTGATAGATGGCTTCTCGCTTTTTGTTCCCAATTTTATAATATTTTCTAATGAAATTACACGCTTCTAACTCGTCTAACACCACTGAAAACCGCCCGCCGTCGGTCATGCCCGTGTGTTTCAAAATTTCTTCTTTAAATAAACCAATTTTTTTATGCGTCAATGCTTCGATTACAGTCATGTGTCTTTCGGGACTGTTAAATAATGAAGCAAAAAGTTGATTATACTCGCTTTTCATCGTGGCTTTTTTACCAAAACAAAGCTTATCTATGTTCATAGAGGCACTTGTTTCAACATCTATATTATCAAGATAAAAGGGAACGCCCCCAAAAACCATGTACAATTGAATGAGTTGATAATGGTCATAATTACCACCACGAGATTGCATAAATTCTTTGGTTTCTTTGAGCGTAAAAGGCTCAACTTTTATGCGATTTGTTACCCTATTATACAGTCCTCGTTTGTTATTGATAATTTTATCAATAATCCACCAAGACGCAGAACCGCAGATAACGAGAATAATATCATTTCTACTACTTGCCCAACTATTCCAAAAGAATTCTAAGGCAGTCGTAAATCCCGAATTTCTGGTTTCCATCCACGGTAACTCATCCAAGAAAACCACTTTTTTAGGTTCGTCATTTTGCTCCAAAAGAAGAATCAGATTGTTAAAGGCATTTAACCAATTATTGGCTTCTGGGATTGGTAGAACACTTTTTTGTTGATATTTTTTCAACGATAAATTAAAGTTTTCTAATTGCGTTGCCATATTACCATCGGCAAGCCCTGTGGTGTAGAATGCAAGCGAATTCTTAAAAAATGACTTGACTAAAAATGTTTTCCCAATACGTCTTCTACCATAAATGGCAACGAAATGGGAACGGTCAGAATTGACACATTTATTCAATTCCTTTATTTCATTTTCTCTTCCTATAAATTTCATTTGTATCTTGATTTGGCGGTAAAGGTATTAAAATATATAGATATCGCCAAATTGAAAAACGGAATAGACCAAAGATTACCCAATATTCCCCCCAACCCGATTATACAAACCCACTGGTTTCCAAGGCATTGGCTTCTTGAATTGCATTCGGGCGTGGGTGTTAACGGGTACGTAGCCATGAGATTTCATAAAATCATGAGCCACTTTATTTTCTTGTGGAAATGATGCTATTCTGAATTTTTGAAAACGTTTTTTCATCAATTCAACGCCAGCCTCTGGGGTATTTGCCACAATTAAGCCATCGCCAAATGTTGGAAAATATACACCTTCAATCTTTTCGTTTTCAAGATACACAAAACTTTCAGACAAAAACGTCTCTAAATGTTGCGACCTGTCTTCGCCACTAATACTTCGGTCTAAGTCAAAAACTACTTGCTTATAGTCTGACTGATAAGGACTTATATTTTCTGAGATGGTTAAATTTTCAAGACTAATATCTTTATAAAAATCATATCGACTCTCAGTTATAAATCCTACTTTTTCATACACAGGCTCGCCTAATGCGGTGGCAATCAAATAGATATATTCGCATTGATGACTTTGTAAAAACTCCAAAAGATGTTCAGTAATTGCTTTTCCAATGCCTTGATTACGATATTCTGAATGCGTAACAATGGTGGCGAGCCAGCCCGTTTTTTCATGCAAAATTGCCGTTCCTGTTCCCACCAAAACACCCTCAATTTCAGCTTTGAAAGGAAAAATATAATCAGGTTCAATGTACGAACCAATCGGAATGCGAATGTCATTCCAATCGTGGGGTTGGATTTGGGGTAGTAAATCTAAATCTGAATGTTGGAGAGGGAGTATTTGCATTTTGGGAAATATTGGTTTACTCAAACTTAATTTTATCAGCTAAATCTAAAAAATACCGTTTGCTCCAAAGGTTAAGGTCGGAATTGTTAAAAACAAAACGTCCAATATCATCTTTGGCAAATTGAATATTGAGTCCATTTATTTTTTCAGTAATTAGTTTTTTGAAGGCTTCAATATCAAATTGAGCATCTATCGGCAAATGCCCACTTTGCTTTGATCGGGCTTCAAGATGTGCCAAATTTAAAGGAAATCCTTTTTTAATAAACCATTCATAATCGTACCAATCACGTCCTTTTATTCTATTTTTCCATTGACGAAATAAGACAGCGTGCATTTTTCCTGCAAATAAATAGGCTGGGGTGTAGGTACTCACATAAAACGAAAACGGACGTAATAATAGCTTCTGTTCTGTTTCCACAGCAGATTTTTGGTCTTTTTCTATTTCAAACTTTATCCGTAATTCGGGTTCTATACCATTTCTATTATTTGGGATAACCGTCAAATCTGCCCAAATGGTTTTATCCTTCAAAAAGGCAGATTCTATTGAATTTGGGTTTACTTTTTCCTTAATTGTTAGACTTACATTGAGGTCATACATAGCACATTCTGCTTTTATGAAATCAAAATATTTAGCCAAAGTAAAATCAGGATTGGGCTTAATCAATGAAAAATCTAAATCCTCCGAAAATCGAGGCATATCATACAAAATACGCAATGCCGTACCGCCAAAAAACGCAGCGTATTCAAAGAAATCACTTCTGGAAAGACCTGCCAAAATGATGCTTTGCACCATTTCTCGTTTGGCTCTGTTTACGTCGTCGAGTGTTGTACAATTATAGGTATCAAACCATTCTTTCAGAAACATCTTATTGTAAGTTTTTAATCAGGGTTAAAAGTAATTGAATGTCCTTTTTTTTCTTTCCAAACTGCACGCAATGCTCCATTTGATGTATTTCTGTGCCTTTCAGCAGATTTATTTCTAAACGAATATCATCTTCTAAAAAATAAATCAAATCATCCATTGATGACAAAAAAAGATTTGGGGTTGTCCAGATAATATCACAAATTGCCTTAGCGGGATTGGCTATGAGCATTGAACAATTATCGTTCATTTTTTTTGACTCAACTCCGACTGAAAAAACGGCTTGCGTAGGTTGTGAAAAGAAATGAAAAGTACCTACATCATTTTCAATAATTTTACTTCTTTTCAAGGTCATAGACTCCATAATAGTTGTACTTTCTGACAATAATCCATGAAAAGACAAAGCACTATACCTACTAATATAAGAAGGTCCGTAAAGAATATTGGCAGATTGATACTTCAAAAACAAGTTAGTTTTAATGGCTTGTTTGGTTACGTACTTTCCTTTTGCCAAAGAATACAGTTCGCCCTTTTCCATTAAATAAGAAATTTTATCGTTGAGGCGAGCATATTCTTTTAGACTTATACTCAACACTGAATGTGTCAGTGGAATATTTTGCTCTAATATTTCCATAATTTGTTATTAAAAACGGAATATTTCCGATTATTAGTACAAATATATATATTTAACTATAAAAAACAACCTCATAATTAGATTTTTTCGATTATAATGACCAAAACTAAACGCTTCAATAAAAATTCATGGTAAAACAAAAAAGCCTCTCAATTCAAAATTGAGAGGCTTTTAAAATAATTTTTCTTCCTACAAATGATACCCTCCATCCACAGGTAAAGTTGCTCCACTAATAAACGATGCTTCGGGTGAAGTCAAGAAGGCAATCACGCCCGAAATATCCGTAGGCATACCTATACGACCCAACGCCGTATTTGATTTGATGTATTCACGTGCGGGTGGAAATACGTGGTCGAACAAAAGTGCGTTGAAATCATCGTCTAATCCACCTGGGGCTACGGCGTTTACGGTGATGCCTTTGGGTCCTAAGAAGGCTGCCAAATATAAGGTCAAACTTTGGAGTGCAGCTTTCATGGGTCCGTAAGAAACCAATGGTCCAAAGGCGATTTTGGCAGTTCCTGAGCCTAAATTTACAATTCGACCATCGTTGTTCAGGATAGGCAATAATTGCTGAGTTAGATAAAATACTGATTTATAATTGGTATTATAAACAGCGTCCAAATCGTCCATTGAGAGTGAATCAAACATTCCCAATCTGAGCGTACCAGCGTTATTTACTAAAATATCCAATCCAGTTTTTCCCCAAGCCGCTAAGGTTGCTTTTACACCTTCTACCAAGGCAGGGATGTTTTTAGAATCCGTGAAATTTACTTGCAAAGCCGTAGCTTTCACACCCAAGGCTTCGATTTTTTTCACGGTCTCAGCCGCTAAATCTGCCTTTTCGTTATAGGTTATAATTACGTCCACACCTTTTGCGGCAATTGCCAAGGCAGATAATTTTCCGATGTTGCGGCTTCCGCCAGTTACTAATGCAGTTCTCATGTTGTTATTGCGGTTCGTCGCCACGATTTAAAATTGTTTTATCGTTTTTGATGATACAAAATTAGACTACACAAACAGGCTGCAATAGGTAGGAATTAAAGGGCTTTGGGTAGGATTTAAAGTGTTTTAGAATAATTGATTGATAGTAATCACTTTGTCTATTAAGCCGATACTATTTTCGTTTGGTTTTAATCCAAAAGTGGTGAGTAACGTGGGTATGAGGTGTTTTTTTGTTTTTGTATTCTTTCTGAAAGCCTCCACTCTATTTCTCAAATGTTGAGCTTCTTTTTTGTCCATTTGGTATTCTGCCCCATAAAATTTGGCTTCACAAATATTGATGGCATTATCTTGTCTATCTATCAACAAATCTATTTGAAAACCATCATCTTTTTCCTTAAAATAGTATGAATTTTCTGTGCTAAAAATACCCGAAATACCCAATGCTTCTTTGATTTTAGATATGTGCTTCATACATAAGGATTCAAAGGCAAATCCCGCCCAACTTTTATATTTAGCCGTTTGACTAATGTTTATAAAACTTCCTGCGGGCTTTTTTTGTGGGCTAAATTGATAGTAAAAAATAGAATATTCGTCTATCAATCTATACAGGGCTTCTTTTTTCTGGTTGTTGTAGGGCTGATATATTTTTATAAATGTGCTTTCTTCCAGTTCTTTGAGCATACGGGTCAGTCCACCGCCATTCGTTATTTTAGTGGCTTCTAATATCTCTTGCCTTGTGAGCCCCTTTTGCTTTTGTGCTAATGCTTTTATGATGGATTCATATTTTTCATAATTGTCAAATAATGCTCTGTACAGGTTTTGAAATTCATTTTTGAGCGTACTGTTTTCATTAAATAGTATATTGTCGATGTTTTGAATGGCAGAGTCGCCAGGGGTAATTTGTTGTAGATAATACGGAACCCCACCCATAGCCATATATAGCTGTACAATATCGTATTGAGGCAATTTAATCCCTTTTGCATATAAATATTGTTTGGTTTCCGCCAAGGTAAACGGAGTAACTTTTATGTATTGTGTTACTCTGTTGTGAAGTCCCGCTTTATTGTTGATGATGTTTTTAATCATCCAAGATGTGCTTGACCCACAAACTACAACCATAATATTTTGGTCAACAGCCCAATCGTTCCAAAAAAATTCAAATGCCGCCAAAAAGCCCGATTTGTGCGTGTCTAACCAAGGTAATTCATCCAAGAAAACGGTCATCTTTTTCTTCTTTTTCAGGCTGGTCAAATATATCCTTAAAAGTCTGAATGCTTCTAACCAAGTTTGGGGGATTTGTAAAGGTATTTTACCCGCCGAGAGTTCAATTATTTTTATGGTAAATTCCTTTATTACACTTTCTTTATCTGTGTTTTGTACACCCGTAAAATGAAAGTCTAACTGGTTTTTGAGGGCGTGTTTTATTAAGTAAGTTTTACCTACCCTTCTCCTGCCGATGACCGTTACGAGGTCTGACTGATTGGCTAAAAATAAATTATTGAATTTCTGAATTTCAATTTCTCTTCCTACAAAAAAAGGCTCTTCCATATATTTGTATCTTCTTGATAATCAACACACAAAGATATATAAAAGTAATTATCTTTGGCTTAAAGTATATAAAAAACATAGATTAAGCCAACAATAAAAAATATCTTTGGCTTAAAGTACTAAAAAACATATAGATTAAGCCAAAAATAATTTATAAATCAAAGACTTTTCCGATAATCACTCGGAGAAACCCCACTCATTTTCTTGAAAAACTTAGCAAAATGAGTGCTATCCGTAAAGCCCAAATTATAGGCAATTTCTGAAACAGTTTTCGGCGAGTTTTTGAGCAGTGCCCGAGCCTCGGCAAGGGTGCGGTCTTGAATCCAGTCGGAGGCAGACTTTCCGCTTTCTTCTTTGATCACGTTGCTCAAATAATTAGGATGTACATTCATCATATCGGCTATCTCTTTGATTGATAATACTTTATCGGATTTTTCAATCAATAAGTTCTTAAAATTTTCATTCAAAATAACCTTAAAATGATTGACCAATTCCATCGACCTGCTGGATGATTTGATATTTACCTGATGCGATTGTAAAAATTCTTTGGTCTTGAAAAGTAGGATGGAAAGGTGATTAGAAAGAATGGCTTTTTTATAGGAAGATATGCCTTTATATTCTTGAATCATGGTTTCAAACATGGTAGTCATTTCCTTGATAATCAGGTCATTGAGTTTCATTACGGGCGTTGACTCATTCAAAAGAAAAGGAAATTGTTGAAATAAATCGCCCGAAAAATTTTGTTTTAGGAAGGTTTCCGTAAAAGTAATCATGTAGCCTTCCAAAGGAATTTCGATATTGAACGATTTTAAATGCCCTGGATTTGTGAAATAAAATGACCCTTCGCCCAAGGCAAAGCTCTGGTTATCAATGGTATAGCTTGATTTTCCACCTATGATGAGCAGAAAGGCAAAATAATCTGTCCGAAACATGGGCGAGACTTTTGCCCCACTACCATGCAAACCCGCAAGACTATGGACAGTCATTTCAAAATCTTGTTGTAAGGGTAATCCGATGGACTTAAAAAAATCTTGGAGGGTTCTGAAAATGGTTTCCATGTTTAGAGAGTAAAAAATGAAACAATCAACAAATTTACGATAAAAACAAAAAGGGGCAAATTCTTGAAGAAATTCACTCACACTCACCCAGATTTGCAATCGGGGTGGTTTGGTCACTCACGCAAAAGCCAATTACCAATTAAAATAACGAAATTTATACATTCTATGTAACCTATGACTCTATGTGTTTGCAAAATCGTTATTTTTACCAAGTTATTCATCTTACAAATCCACAATTCTATAATGTTAGCATACATTGATTGGCACGCTCACTCTGTAATTTTTGAGATATTCGGTTTTCCATTACGTTGGTATGGATTGATGTTCGCAGGAGCTTTCTTGTCTGGTTATCAGATACTTAGCTACATTTTCAAGCAAGAAGGTCGCCCTACTGAACAAGCCGATGAACTCTTGCTCTATGCCATGATTTCAACGGTAATTGGAGCAAGATTAGCTCATTATTTCTTTTATGAATACCCATTGTTATTGAGTAACCCTGGCAAGTTTTTTCTTGATATGATAACGCCTCCTTTTTCGGGTTTGGCTTCTCACGGAACAATGCTTATGTTTTTTGCCATATACCTTTTTTCAAAAAAGAGAAATGTTCCATATCTATACGTAACCGACCGTATTGTGCCAACCGTTGCTTTTGGTGGTGCTTTAATTCGTTTCGGCAATTTGATGAATTCAGAAATTATCGGTAAACCAACGAATGTGCCTTGGGCTTTCAGATTCTTTAACGATACTGAACATCTTACTAATGTTGTTCCCCGTCATCCTTCGCAATTATACGAATCAATTTCTTGTATTTTAATATTCATTTTGATTATGTGGATATGGTCGAAAAAGAAAGAAAAAACGCCACACGGACTCCTAACGGGCATTTTTCTGATTATTCTTTTTACGTTAAGGTTCTTCTATGAATTTTTAAAAGAAAATCAAGTGAGTTTTGAAGATAGTATGACGTTAAATATGGGACAGCGGCTCAGTATTCCTTGTGTGCTACTCGGAATCATTATTTTGTTTCTTACATTCAAGAAAAATACTAATGAAATTGCCCCCTAATTTTTATTGTATTTGCTGAAACCACGCTCACCCAGATTTGCAATCGGGGTGGCTTGGTTTTGCGACTGTGTCGCAACTACCAAACTATATCATTCGTCCGAAGACGTTTAATGAAACATCTCTACCATCTGTATATCTTACAATGAAATCTCAACCAAAAAAGCCAAGTCTGAATCTTCAGACTTGGCTTTTTATTGACCGCAAATTATTTCTTACAACTCCACGGGTTCCATATTTGGTAAAATAAAGTGAATAATTACCAAAGCAATTATGTACGAACAACTGGCAAGAATAAACATGGGCTGATACCCAAAATTTGCAATAATATAGCCTGCTGCTGCCGCCAAGAGTACTCCGCCTATTGCCCCAAACATCCCTCCTATTCCTGTTACGGATGCCACTACATTTTTAGGAAAAAGCCCCCCTGGAAATGTGTACATATTGGCAGACCAGCCCTGATGTGCCGCCGTAGCTAAGGCAATTAGGGCAATGGCTACGTACAAATTATGAGTAACCGAAGCAAAGTAAATGGGAGTAATACACAAGGCACATATTAGCATTGTGGTCTTTCTGGCACGATTTGGAGTCCAACCGATGTTGATAAATTTTGTTGAAAGCCAACCGAAAAACATACTCCCAAAGTCTGAGATTAGGTATATTACCAAAAAAGGAATACCGAAGGTTTTAAGGTCGAGTTTTTGGTCGAGTGCCTTGTTGGTATTGAAAAAATCGGGTAGCCAAGTCATATAAAACCACCAGATTGGGTCTGCCATAAACTTGCCAATTGCCAAAGCCCAAGTTTGTTTATAGGACAGTAATTTAAACCAAGAAATCTTCTTGGGGTTAGTTTCGGTCTTATCAGAATGAATATACTCAAATTCTTCTTTAGTTAATTTGCTTGATTCTTCTGGTTTTTCGTAGGTAAACCACCAAGTAATCAACAAAATTACGCCAAAACATCCCGTAAAAATAAACGCTGTACGCCAGCCGTAATTCAAAATAATGTAGGGAACAGCAATAGAAGTAATGATAATACCCACATTTGACCCCGCATTGAAAACCCCCGAAGCAAAGGAATGTTCTTTCTTGGGAAACCATTCTGAAACGGTCTTTATGGCAGAGGGAAAGTTGGCAGATTCGCCAATGCCCAACATGAAACGGGTGATTCTTAGTCCGCCCAAAGTATTGACAAAGAAATTTGCCATTCCAGATAAACTCCAAATAATTATTCCCAAGGCAAAACCTTTCTTCGTTCCGATTCTATCAATGAGCCAGCCAATTAATAGAAATCCCATGGCGTAGGCGGCTTTGAAGGACGAATCTATTAAACCCAAACTAATTTTGAAGTCTTTGAGGTTTTGTTCAGAAAGAATGGCATCGGGTGATAGCCCGAGCATCTGTTTTTTGAAGAATGGGTCAGTCATCACAAATGATAATACCTGACGGTCAATATAATTGACGGTGGTAGCAAAAAATAGCAAAGCGACCATCCGCCAGCGATACTTTCCGATTGTTGGGTTCATACGTTAAAATACGTTTTAGCATTAAAGTAACAGACATCTTGCACAATTTTACCAAGCCATTCAATATCATTGGGTAGTTCCTGATTTTCAATATCATTCCCAATAAGATTACACAAAATCCGTCTGAAATATTCATGGCGGGGATAAGAAAGAAAACTCCGAGAATCCGTAATCATTCCTACAAATCGGCTCAGAAGCCCCATATTTGAGAGCGTATTAATTTGGGCTTCCATGCCATCTTTTTGATCCAAAAACCACCAACCCGAACCAAACTGAATTTTACCCGCCACTGTACCGTCTTGGAAATTTCCAATCATGGCAGCAAAAACAGCGTTATCAGAAGGATTTAAGTTGTATAAAATTGTTTTTGTGAGTTGGTCGGTTGAATCTAATCGGTTCAAAAACTTAGATAAACTACGAGCCTGAGAAAAATCTCCGATAGAATCGAAACCTGTATCTGGACCTAATTTGGTCAATAATCTTTGGTTATTATTCCGCAAAGCTCCCAAATGAAACTGCTGTACCAAGCCATAGTTATGGTTTTGTTGACCAAACCAAAACAACATAGCAGACTTGAATTTTAAAATTTCTAAGGTACTAAGTATTTGATTATCAATGATTTTGCTGAAAATAATTTTAATTTCCGAATCTGTGTAATCTTCTGCGTAGATATATTCTAAACCGTGATCAGTTGCCCGACACCCCAATGAAATAAAGTATTGATACCGTTGAGAAAGTGCTTGTAGGAAATCATCGAACTGCTGAATTTTTACGCCACTTACACGAGAAAGTTTTTGTACATATTCTAAAAATAAGACTGAATTTTCAACCGCCATTGCTCTATCAGGGCGAAAGGTTGGTGTCATTACTCCACCAAAAGAGTTTTTTTTGTGTAA
>JANNEN010000041.1:0-11136 GCA_031378715.1 Emticicia sp. | reverse complement strand
CATATTCAAAATCGTCTAAAGATAAAAGTAATAGCTTTTTCATAATTTTGTGTAGGAAAAGGCCGCCCCATTGGAGCGGCTTTTTTTAGTTTCGATTATTTCAACACTAAAAAACCCAAAAAGTGAATACTATGAAATTTTACAAATACCACGGCACAGGCAATGACTTTATTTTGGTTGATAACCGTGATGAGAATTTTTCGGCCAGCCAAGCATTCATCGAACGACTTTGCCACCGACGCTTTGGCATTGGAGCCGATGGCTTGATACTACTACAAAACGCACCCAACTACGATTTCCGAATGGTGTATTTCAATGCTGACGGCCGTGAGGGCAGTATGTGCGGCAATGGCGGGCGTTGCATCGTTCGATTTGCAGAAGATTTGGGTATCTTTAAGCACGAAACCAAATTCATTGCCTTCGATGGCGAACATACAGCACAGGCAAATACCGAAGTAATTTCGTTAAAAATGGGTGAAGTACACAGCCTCGAACGCCACCAAGATTATGATTTTATGAATACAGGCTCACCGCACTACGTGGCGTATGTGACTGATATTGAGGCGTTTGACGTTTTTTCGGAGGGCTACAAAATTAGATATTTCGAAGAATGGGCAAAGCGTGGCGGCACCAACGTAAATTTTGTTGAAGTGATTAGCGAAGACACTATTCATGTCCGAACCTACGAACGTGGCGTGGAGGACGAAACTTTCTCGTGTGGCACGGGCGTTACGGCTGCCGCTCTCTCAGCTAATCTACGAATGAGCATGAAAAGCCCAATAAAAATCATAACCAAAGGCGGAAATCTGCAAGTTTCGTTCGAGCCAAACTTTAAAAATATTCATTTAATCGGTCCAGCAGTTAGAGTTTTTGCGGGAGAATTGTCCTAAGTATTGAGCAATTTAGAAAAGGAAGCCTTGATGTATATTCGATACATCAGGGCTTTTTTGATTCCTAACAAAACATTTACCACAAATATTTGCAAAATCAGTCGGTACTTCATAATTTCGGAAACCTAACGTAAAAACGAAAATACAATGACTGAATATGTTTTGGCCATCGAGTGGAACGGCTTCGAGAAAGATAAATACGTACACACGGTTTTGGAAGATAATATTCTGCCGCCTTACATTGCCCAATGCCGTTGGTTTGCGGGAAAAGCACGCCAAATAAAACAACTAAAAGTGCGGGATACAGTTCATTTTGGCGATTTTATTTTCATGACTTTTGAAACCAAATACCAAGAAGGCGATAGCGAACTGTACCTTTTGCCGCTATCGTTCGTGGAAGAAAATACGCAAGAAATTCCAGCGAAGGGCATTGTGAGTAAGGCCAGTATGGACGATAAAGTTGGACATTTAGTTGATGCAATCTATGACGTAAATTTCAGAAATGCCTTATTTTCAGGCGTTTATGGTCAAAAAACTTACGAACAGATTAATAAAGACTCCCTCGTTTTTCAAAAAGGTAAAGCGTTTTTAGCTGACTCAGAAGTAATTGATTCACTTCTACCAAATATTGATTCGTCGAACTCGGCTATGATTTTTGGCGGAAAATACTTCTTAAAACTTTACCGAAAGATTTTTGCCGAAACCAATCCCGAGGCCGAAATGGTGGAATTTATTACCCAAAATTCGGAATTTAAAAATATTCCGAGGTTTGCGGGTAGTATCACCTGGAAGCGTAGCAACGCACCCGAAATAACTTTTGCGGTGATGGTCGAAGTAATCGAAAGCCTGAAAGACGATTGGAGCATGACGGGTGATTATCTAAATGATTTTATGGAGGCCTACGTTGATGGCAATTTCCAAATAAAAGAATCAGTATTCGAGAAAGTAGCCCAACTTGCCCGCCGAACTGCCGAAATGCACACCGCACTTTTTGCCTTGCGAGGAGCTGATACTTTCAATGCCGAACCATTCGACCGACAATACCGCAGGTTTTTGCACGAAAAATTTGAAAATCTTCTCGAAAGAAGATATAACTTATTGACTGACAACTATTTACGGCTCGATGAACAAGCCCAAGCCTTAGCCTGGAAATTCATGGAATCGAAAGACATGATTTTGGATTTTATTGACCAAGTACTTACCCGCCCACTGTACTCCTACCGCACCCGAATCCACGGTGACTATCATTTGGGGCAAGTGCTGGCTACCGAAAACGACTTGGTAATCATTGATTTTGAGGGTGAGCCCGAAAGCACTATCACCGAACGAAAAATAAAACATTCGCCTCTAAAAGATGTTGCGGGTATGATTCGCTCGTATCATTATGCTGTTTCGGCCAAACTTTTCAACTCGACCGAAACCAGTAATTTTGACGAACAACAACTCCAACGAGCCGCCGACCGCTGGTATAAACTCATCAAAGACACGTATCTGGAAGAATACTTAGCAGTTTTTGGTACGCCCCACCCATTGTTCAAAGATAATAACGAAATCAACTATCTTTTACTTTTCCATTTGCTCGAAAAGGCAGTATATGAAATCGGCTACGAAGTAAACTACCGCCCTACTTGGGTAAAAATTCCACTAAAAGGCATTGCCGAGGTATTGGCAGAAGTTGAAAAGTTACGACGATAATAAGCCACGACACTAAAAAAATAATAATGAACCATATTCCAAGCCTTGTTGATATTCAAACAGCTCACGAATGCATAAAACCGTACATTCATCATACACCCGTGCTTACTTCCCAAAGTATTAATGAGTTGGCGGGTTGTGAGATTTTTTTTAAGTGCGAAAACTTTCAAAAAATAGGAGCGTTCAAAGCTCGGGGTGGAATGAACGCCGTTTTGTCGCTTTCAAAAACTGAGCAAGCGAAAGGTATCACTACGCACTCTTCGGGTAATCATGCCCAAGCCATTGCATTGGCCGCAAAAACGGTTGGTACAAAAGCCTATATCGTGATGCCCAATAATGCACCAATTATCAAGAAAAAGGGCGTTTTGGCACTAAATGGCGAGATAATTGAATGTGAACCGACCTTGGAAGCACGGGAAAATACTGTACAAGAAGTGATTGAGCGAACGGGTGCTACGTTTGTTCACCCCTTCAATAATTACGCTGTGATAGCTGGACAGGCCACGGCTGCCGTTGAATTAATTGCCGAAATTGCTGATTTAGACGTAATTATGGTTCCCGTTGGTGGTGGTGGGCTATTGAGCGGAACGGCTCTTGCAACGCATTATTTATTGCCCAATGCCGAAGTTATAGCGGGCGAACCCGAAGGTGCAGCCGATGCGATATTAGCTTTTCGGAGTGGAAAAATAGAAAAAGCCCCCTATATCAATACCATTTCGGACGGTTTGCTCACAAATTTGGCAGATAAAACCTTAGAAATAATTTTGAAGCACGTAAAAGACATCATTTTAGTAAGTGATGAAGAAACTATTGCCGCCATGCGATTGATTTGGGAACGGCTTAAAATTGTTATTGAGCCATCGTGTGCTGTACCTTTTGCGGCACTTTTGAAGCAAAAAGAACGATTTGCAGGAAAAAGAATCGGTATTATTCTCACGGGCGGCAATGTCGATTTAGGAAAATTACCCTTCTGATTTTATTTCGGAGTTCTTGATAAATAAATCTACAAATTCAAAAGTTTCACCATTAAAAAGCCCTAAATCGCTTAATTTCAAGGCAGGAATCACCAATAATGCCATAAAAGACAAACTCATAAAAGGGGAAATGAGCGTACTCCCCAACTGTTCTTTTACAAATTGGTCAATTTTTGTATAGCTTTCGGCAACTTCATAGCCATCTTTATCGCTCATCAGCCCCGCCACGGGTAAGCCCAAAACGCCTCTTTTTGTGTTGCTCACTGCGGCTACCCCACCTTTTTCTTGAATAATGAGGTTAATTGCTTCGCAAATCGAAAAATCATCGACCCCAACAGCAATGATATTGTGCGAATCATGCCCAACCGATGAAGCGATTGCCCCCTCTTTCAAGCCATAGTTATTGATAAAAGCAACCGCAGGTGGTGCGTTTCGATAACGGTTCACAACTACTATTTTAAAAATATCGTTTTCTAAATCAGCCATAACTAAGCCATTATCAATCTTCGGCTCAACAATGATTTCATTCGTAATCAACTGACCATCAACTACTTGTATTACTCGCATTAGATGATTTTCGGCGGGTGCAGTTACTGAAATTTGGGCGGGTGAGATTGGCTCGCAATCAAAATTATTGATAATTTCACTTGATAAATTTTCAATTAAAGATGTCCCATTTTCAGCTACTTTATTACCGTTGATGTAGGTTTCCAACACAGTAAAATCCGTTAGGTTATCTACCACAATAAAATCAGCCCAATCACCCTCACGCAAGAGTCCAATATTCATTCGATAATGTAAAATTGGATTAATGGTTGCCATTCGTAGCACCTTAAATCGGTCAATTCCCTTTGCGATTGCTCGCTTGACTAACTCGTTTATGTGTCCTTCGACCAAGTTATCGGGGTGCTTATCGTCCGAACAAAACATCATATTCGCAAAATACTCTTCAGCAAGTGGAATCAATTCTTCAAAATTTTTGGCCGCACTGCCCTCTCGAATCAGAATTTTCATGCCAAGTTTTAGTTTCTCTAAAGCTTCGCCTTTCGTAAAACATTCGTGGTCAGTTTCGATGCCCGCATCAATGTATTTTTTGGCTGATGCTCCTCTAAGCCCAGGGGCGTGTCCGTCGATTGGTTTATTGAATGCCTTTGCCAAAGCTATTTTTTGCATTACGAGCGGATCTTCGTGCAAAACTCCAGGAAAATTCATCATCTCGGCCAGATACCCTACCTCTTTGAAAGTAAACAAATGAGCAATGTCTTTTGCAGTAACTTCGGCACCAGCGGTTTCAAAATTTGTGGCAGGTACGCACGACGGAGCTCCAAAACAAAACTTAAACGGCACTCGTCGCCCGTCAGTAATCATGTATTCTACGCCCTTCACGCCCATAACATTGGCAATTTCATGCGGATCAGAAACCGTACCAACAGTGCCATGCACAACTGCTAATCGAGCAAACTGAGCGGGCGTAAGCATCGAACTTTCGATGTGGACATGGGCATCGACTAAGCCCGAAACGATGTATTTTTCGCCTAATTTTTCTTTTTCAAGCAGATTTATTTGACTAATTCTGCCATTTCTTACGGTAAGTATTCCATACGAAATCGTACCGTCAAACACATTTACAATATTAGCACTTAAAGATGTCATTGATGATTTGGGAGTGTTCAGATTTTTACAACGTAAAATAAGTGTTTTTTTTAGAAAAACACAATTTTCTGATAAGTAATTAACCAAGTATATGAATCAAACAAATTAGCTGCTAATGATGTGACGAGAAAGACTTTTCTTAGTCATAAACACGGATTTCACGGCAAATGTTAGTTTTTGAAAGAGTGAACCTTTTAATTCGACAAATGCTGAGTGATTTCTAAGACTTCGTAGGGAGCAATTCTTCCGGAGTTTTTTTAAATAAAAAAGTCACCCGATAATATCAGATGACTTTAAGACTATTGAGTGAACCTTTTTGAATATTTTAAAATGTATCAAGTCGGATACATTATTATTGACTTACCACTGCTAAATTTAGCATTAGATACAAATTATCCAAAATCGTGCCAAAGTCTATTTCGTAAATAATTATTAATTATAACTTTATATTCATCTAAAATCAACTTGTTAAATATTTTCAAAAGTTTCTGAAAAATTTGGTATGATTTTTGATAAAGTCGAGTTTTTCTGTTCAAAACCTAAAAAGACCAACGATTACTCATTGGTCTTTTTAGAATTTTGTTCTTTCTGTTATTAAAAATGCCTTTCGCCAGTTTCACGTTTGGCGAGCATAACAGCCCCAGCCATTGCCACCAAAAACAGAACAGATATTAACTCAAACGGCAAAATATATTCACCATAGAGTGACTTACCCAGTACTTCAACCATACCCGTTTGAGAGTTAAAATTTACTTTATCAACCGATTCCTTACCTGCTCTGCGTAAGAAAATTATTAATACTCCGCCCATTAGGGCTACCGTGATGATTGCCGCCGCAATGGTTTTTGTGTTTTTCATTTCTTCGGCTTCTTCTCGCATATTCAGAAACATAATCACGAACAGAAATAATACCATGATTGCTCCCGCATAGACAATAATATTAACAGCCGCCAAAAACTGGGCATTTAATAAAATATAATGTGCCGAAATTGAAAAGAAAGTAACAATCAAATAAATAACACTGTGTACAGGATTTTTGGACATAATTGTTCCCAAAGCCCCGAAGAGTGTAAGAATTGAAAGTATCGAAAAGGTGTACCAAATTGGGGGTAAATTGAGTAAATTTTGAAAAAAATGCATATTTCTTATAGTTCTATGTCAAAAAAGAGTAATTTAAACGTATTATTTCCAAAGTTTCATGGCTTCTTCCTTCGTCCAAGCATCTCGCTGGTAGCGATGATTCATATCTTCTACTAATTGGTCTTTACCATAAATTACGCCTTCACGGTTACTGAATACAGGTACGAATTGGTCGTGTCGAAGATAAACCGCTTGCTTGGGGCAAGCCTCTTCACAAAGACCACAAAAGATGCAACGCAACATATTTATTTCGTAAACTGCTGCGTATTTTTCTTCCCGATAAAGGTGTTCTTCGCCCTTCACTCGCTCCTGTGCCACCATCGAAATAGCTTCGGCAGGGCAAGCCACAGCACATAATCCGCAAGCTGTGCAACGCTCTCGCCCTTCTTCGTCACGCTTTAAGATGTGATGCCCACGAAAAACCGGACCGAGATAACGTTTTTGTTCAGGATATTCGATGGTCGGTTTTTTCATAAAAAAGTGACGAATCGTAATACCCAAACCCGTTGCGAGAGAAGGCAAATAACTCCGCTCGAACAATGTCATTTCGGACTTATCAGTTTTTTTTGCTCTATTTGTTAGTTGCATAATTCTAATGAGTGAATGTTTGAATGAGTGAATGAGTGAATTATTTTTAATTCGTTCATTCAAATTTTCTCACAAAACAAAAATTGATAATTGTTAATTGCAAATTGAGTTAGGCCCCCAAAACTGCATTTGCTTTCTTAGGACGTAACGACCAAATGACTGAAATAACGAGTACCATCACTCCCAAACCGACCCAGATACCAACTAATCGGTAGCCCGAGAGTATCGCAACGGCAGTGATAACTATGTTTCCGACAGCTAATGGAATTAATCCTTTCCAGCCAAGGTTCATTAATTGGTCATAACGAAACCGTGGAACTGTCCAGCGTACCCACATAAAAAAGAAAATGCCGAACAAAATTTTGGTAAACATCGCTCCGATTCCGAGTAAAGTTGCCACGTTATATCCTGCATTATTTCCTAACAAAGCAATCAGTTGAACTTGTACCCAATCCATGCCTGGGTAATTATATCCACCCAAAAATAGGCAAGCCGTTACGGCCGATGAGGCAAACATATTGATATATTCGGCAAAAAGATAAAAGCCCAGCTTCATCGAACTGTATTCGGTGTGGTAGCCGCCCACGAGTTCGGTTTCGCACTCTGGTAAGTCGAATGGCGTACGGTTACATTCAGCAAAAGCACAGACAACAAAAATGATAAAACCCAGCGGTTGGTAAAAAATATTCCAATTTCCGCCGTGTTGTTGTTGGGTGATTTCACGCAAAGAAAGTGTGCCTGACATCATCAAAATAGCAATGATTGACATTCCCATGGCTAATTCATAGCTAATATTTTGTGAGGCTGCTCGAATAGCTCCCAACAACGAAAACTTATTGTTTGATGCCCAACCGCCAATCATCACGCCATAAACTCCGAGCGATACAACGCCAAAAACGTACAAGATTCCAATGTTGATTTCGATACCTTGCACCAATAATTCTTTGCCCGAAACAAGAAACGAATTACCAAACGGCACAACCGCACTCGACATCAAAGCGGTAAACATTGATAAACATGGCCCCAAGATAAACAACCATTTATCTGCTTTTGCGGGAATAAAGTCTTCTTTGAAAAACATTTTTCCAGCGTCGGCAATCGGTTGTAGCAAACCGCCCCAACCAGCACGGTTCGGACCTCGGCGGTCTTGAATGAAGGCCGCAACTTTACGCTCGGCCCAAGTTGAATAGGCAGCGATTCCGAGGGTTATCAAGAAAATCACTATGATAATTAAAGATTTCCAAAGAAATAAACTTTCGGATAACCATTGAAGAAATGAACTCATGTTTTTATTTACGATTTACGATTTGCGATTTACGATTTTAGAAAACGTGAAACACAATCGAATTGGTAGCCAATTTCTGTTATTGTTATTTATTAAAATAATTTTTATTTTGCTCCATCAAGCCTTTGTAATCCTCAGATTGTGTAATATCGGACATTTCAGTTTCAAAAGGGCGACTATCTTCAATTTTCTTGTACTGCAACTCGGCTAATTTTAAAGCGAAATCTGGTTTTTTAACTAAATTTCCAGCGTATTTATTGGCCGAAACAACCGAAGCACGACTAACCTTTGATGGACCTTCGATTGTCCAATCACTGGTGTTTTTCTTTTCAAAACGGCAGGTATTGCAGATAAATTCGGTTACTTCGCCCCAAATGTTCTTGCGACCCGTTACCCGAATTACTTCATTTCCACGGTACCATAGCTGCACATTTCCGCTACATTTTTCACAATCGCAATGAGCATCAACTGGCTTCGAGAACCAAACACGATTTTTGAAACGATATGTTTTATCTGTCAAAGCCCCAACTGGACAAACGTCAATGACATTTCCCGAAAAATCATTGTCAATGGCACGCCCAATATACGTTGAAATCTCGGAGTGATCTCCCCTACCCATCACACCGTGAACCCGACCGTCGGTTAATTGGTCGGCAACGTGTACACAACGGTAGCACAAGATACAACGAGTCATGTGAAGTTGCACATACGGACCGATGTCTTCTTTCTCAAAAGTGCGGCGGTCATCTTCATAACGAGTTGTACCAACGCCATTTTCGTAAGAAAAGTCTTGCAAATGACACTCGCCCGCTTGGTCGCAAACGGGGCAATCAAGTGGGTGATTTAACAACAAAAACTCAACCACACCTTTGCGAGCTTCGACAACCTGCGGACTGGTAAAGTTCTCTACAATCATTCCATCTTGTACGGGCGTGATACACGAAGCAACCAATTTTGGCATCGGACGGGGATCTTTGGCCGAACCTGCCGCCACTTTCACCAAGCACGCACGGCACTTCCCACCCGTTCCTTTGAGGGGTTCGTAGTAGCACATGGCGGGAGGTGCTACCTCGGGGCCAATTTTGCGAGCGGCTTGAATAATAGTTGTGCCTGGGGCAACTTCTACCTCTACACCGTCGATGGTAACTTTAAATAATGTCGGTTTTATATCTTCCATTGTTAATCAATTCTTCTACGCCTAACTTTTTTATTTGAAATTGTAATGAGGTATTTATCTACCTCACTAATAATATTTTTTACCTCTTCCAAAAGCCTTTCTTTAATAAAACCCAAGTATAGTTTGTCGTATCGTAGAAAAATGACACTTAGATTTTTTATATGGTGTGCAAAAATCCACTCTCCAAAATCTGAATCTTCAGTGATCAAGATTCCTTCCAAGTTTTTAACTACTTTTATAACATCAAAATCACTAATTCCTGTATTTGTTTTATTAATCGAATTTACCTCATATCCTTCATTAGTAAGTAGATTAATTAGATGTTGATTGAAACATTCATCGGCGATTAATATCATTTGAATTATTGGTAAATTTCCTCATTCGCAACTGAATGTGCAGCGTAATCAACTGCCGATAAAAGGTCTATTCTCTCTAAATGTGGGTACATTTCAAGAATTTCTTCAAAACTAAATCCTCCTGATATTTTTCTTAGAATCAACTCAACAGTAATACGAGTACCTCTAATGACAGGTTTTCCCAACATTACCGATGAATTTGCTTCTATTCTACTGATTAGATGGTTCATTAATTCTGAAATTTAGAATAACATTAGTCAGGCTTCGTAATTCAATATTTTATCCAAGGCTTCTTTCTTAATTGCCTCGCTATCAATCATTTCTGATAAAACTTTGGCAGAAAAGGCACCGCCAAAAGCTTCATCAGCCGCATCACTTACTGCACCAGAGAAACTTTCATCAATCGCTTCCTTTAACTCAGGAGTAGTCAAATAAAAACCTTTTGCACTCCTTCGCTTATTGGATTTTGCAATGCCCCTCACTGAGTTTCTTATAGACCTATCCCATGAATTAGAAGAACGTTTTTCGGCGTGCTGTTTGATTAAATGAATCAAAAGAATCTCCAAAAAACTTTCAACTTTATTGATTTTATCATCTTTTGCCATCTCGTCCATTTCGCTTATCAAAACCAGAGCCGCATCATAATTATGCTCTTCCACTAATTTCCGTAAGGCTTCTAATTCTTCCATGATTGATTACGTTTAGCAATTTTAAACCAAAACTTCACTGCCCATATAAACTGCACCTGCCTTAGTAGCTTCCGTTGGATACTTAATGTGCCACTCAAACTCATCACGGAAGTGACGAATAGCACTCGCCACTGGCCAAGCGGCAGCATCACCCAATGGACAAATGGTGTTTCCTTCGATTTTCTTGGCTACATCAACCAATAAGTCAATATCGCTCATGCTACCTTTTCCGTGTTCGATTCGGTTCAATACTTTTTGCATCCAACCCGTTCCTTCACGGCAAGGTGAGCATTGTCCGCATGACTCGTGTTCGTAAAAACGTGCGAAATTCCAAGTATTACGCACAATACAAGCGGTTTCGTCAAAAACTATAAACCCGCCCGAACCGAGCATTGTACCGCTTACAAAACCTCCATCAGAAAGCGATTCATAAGACATCAATCTATCTTCGCCGTTGATATTTTTCAAGAATAAAGCACCTGGCACAATCGGCACCGACGAACCACCCGCCACAACGGCTTTCAGTTGGTGTCCCGCTCTAACTCCGCCACAATATTCGTCAGAATTTAGAAATTCATCGCACGAAAGACCTAAATCAATTTCATAAACTCCAGAGTTTTTGATATGTCCCGATGCCGAAATTAATTTTGTTCCCGTACTTTTGCCTACGCCAATAGCGGCATAAGCAT
>JANNEN010000021.1:0-2300 GCA_031378715.1 Emticicia sp. | reverse complement strand
TGGCAGGGTTCAAAACCCTGCCAGCGTTAGCGTATCAAAATTTAATGTAACCTGCTCATTATCAATACTTAACGTAGCCAGTTGCCCGCAAGGAATTGTCCAATTAATGGCTTCGTGACCGACGGGAAAATCATAGCAGACGGGGAAATTATATTCGGCCGTATGCTCGGCAATGATTTCTTGAAAAGTTTTGCCGAAAGGTTCATCGTTTTCCTTCAAATCCGAAAAATTACCTACTATCAGTCCCGCCAGATTTTGGAGATTTCCTGCCCGTTTTAGCTGAATCATCATGCGGTCGATGTTATAGAGATATTCCGAAATATCTTCGATAAAAAGGATTTTTCCGTTGGTATCAATCTCAGATTTTGAACCAATCAAATGTGCTAAAATACACAAATTCCCACCCACGACTTGCCCCGTTCCAACGCCTTGTCGGTTGATTGGTTTTGATGGAATGGTATAGTTGATTTTTTCGCCAAAAAGAAAATTTTCGAGTGTTTTCAGCGAAAAAACATCTTTCAAAAATGTCTTGGGCATCGGTGCATGAAGGCTCTGAAAACCCATCGTTTGTAACTGGCAATGTACGGCCGTAATATCCGAAAATCCGATAATCCATTTTGGGTTTTTCCTGAAATTCGTAAAATCCACGGCATCAATAATTCTTGAACTGCCGTAGCCGCCCCTTGCCGAGAAAATCGCTTTAATTGCCTGATTATCAAGCTGTTGCTGAAAATCTCGGAGGCGTATTCCGTCCGTTCCTGCGAAGTTAAAATAGGCTGAATTTACCGATTCACCGATGATAACTTCCAAACCCCATTGCTCTTGCATGAGCTTGATTGCTGACTGAATATCATCGAAATTTAGTTTGCTCGCCAAGGCAATTACGGCAACTTTATCGCCTTTTTTTAGGAATGGGGGGGCAATTAGTGCGTTCATTTTAGATAGTTTTTTTACCACGGAGGCACTGAGAAGCGGATCGCCGCCCGCACCGAATTTGACGGAGCTGATTTTCTGAAAAATAACTTATGAATTAAGAGATACGAGGTCAAAATCGTTCGTTTTTCGCAAGTCTAAAACATAACTTTCTTCGCCATTGGGTTCGAGCATTGGTTTGAATTTCGCCCCCCACACGAGTTCATCATGAAAGTACGAGTGTCGCTTATGCACGGCATCGGTAAAGGTATCGTCAATGCCTTGCACGGCAATCATAAACTCGGCATCGGCGGCCGAAAGCGTTTCGGCAGTTTCGCCAAAAAGCGGACTATCCTCCGTAATTGGGTGTACGATTGTCCAGTTTGCAGGAAAGAAATCGACCCTTTTTCGCTCCAACGTAAAGCCATAATATTGTCGGCTTCGAGTGCCGTTTTTTTCCTGAACTTTCGAGAAAACTACGCTCACCTCTACATTTATAATCTGGTTACTTTTTTCGTTTACCATTCTAAACATAAAAGCGTTTGTATCAAGATACGGTGCTATGACGGCATTTTTGCTGAATAAAATTCGGGGATTAGGCCTCGAAAAACGCCCATAAAGCAAACCCGTTATGAGGGCAAACATCATCAAACCAACCAACGATTCGATGCTCGCCACCCAACTTGCCGCAAAGCCAACGGGAGCGATTCGCCCATAACCAACCGTCGTGAGCGACTGAGCCGAGAAGAAAAAAGCGTCCCAAAATTTGGAGTGCGTATTGGTCATATTCACGCCCGCCAACTGCTCGACCCCAATAAAGTAATAAAAACCCGCAAAAATAAGATTTAGAGCCAAATATATACCAAAAACAAGCAGCGAAAACTTGCTCCGTGACAGCGTAAGAAGTCGATTATAGATATTGAGCCAAGCTCCAAACGATTGTCCGACTCGCTTTACGTTAAAGTTTCCGTCATTGGTGATGAGTCGGGTTTGGCGGTCGGTCATCTTTGTGCCGAAGCCCAAATCTTGCCGATCACGCTCTTTTTCTACGAGAATATTTTTTTTTGACATTTCAGTAAGACAAATCGGGCGGCGTTCCGCTTTCCAAATTATTCGATAATATGGTTACTACACGTGGCAAAAGAAATTAAATACCGACTTCAGTTTTTAAGTAATGGGATAAATATAATCAACAATTTTAAAAATGACTAAGTAACTGATTATTAGCACATTATCTTACTGTGGACTTGTCGACTATTGACTGTGGACTACTTATACTTACTTGATAATCAGCATTTTATGTCATTGCCTAAAATAGGTTGCCCTCAAAACAGGACAATCACATGAGCAAAGATGATTTAAAATCTAAGAAAAGTACAAATCTGAAT
>JANNEN010000498.1:0-6015 GCA_031378715.1 Emticicia sp. | reverse complement strand
ACCGAATCGTTACTTTGGAATCGGCCACAAAATCACTAAAAACCGATACCTCAGTGTTGTAGGGAGCATCGTAAGTCAGATACACATATTGAAAATCGAGCTTCGTAGTCAGTTGTTCATCAATTACGTGCCTTTTAGCATCGCTTTGTAACTTTGGGTCAAAGGGATCGACGCAGGCCAAAAGGCTCAGTAAAGAGATGAGTGCGATTACTAAAAATTTGGGTTTACTAAACTTTGCAAGCGAACCCCACCCCCGACCCCTCCCCAATAGGGAGGCGAGGTTGAGGAGCGTTGCGGTGCCCTCCCTTTTGGGGAGGGTTGGGTGGGGTTGTTTTGGTAAATCTGTATTTTTCTGTACACCCAAAAATCTTGAAAATGGCTTCATTTCAAATCTTAAAATTATAGGTCAGCGATGGAATGATACTTCCCAGCACCGAAAGTTTGTAGATTTTCACCCTCGAATCATACCTGTTGAACGGTGTCTGCGACCGTAAAAATACCGAATAAGCGTTCCGTCTTGCCAAGATATTATACAACGAAAAATTCCACGAACCACGGTAGCCCTTCGTACGGTACGGGTGGGTTTCGATATTCATTGACAAATCAAACCGTAAATAGTTCGGAATCTGCGATTGGTTGCGGCTATTGTAATAAGGTAAAAACGCCCCCGACAAATATAATTTTGATGCAGGATACGTAATGGCTCGGCCCGAAGTAAAGTTTGCATTACCCGAAAAAGATACCGTTTTACTGACCTGATACGACCCGATGGCATTGAAGCTATGCGGGCGATTGAATATCGGCGGAAAATACTTGCCACCGTTGATGGTTTCGTCGGGCGTTGCTCCCTGTATTTGCAGGCGGGTTTGTGAATATGTGTAGCTCAACCAACCCGTGAAGATACCCAAGTTTTTCTTGATAAAAAACTCCGCACCGTAAGCGTAGCCCTTGCCTTGCAGAATCACGGTTTCGGGTTTTGGGTTTAGCACCAGCGTTTCGCCGTCTTTGTACTCAATGGCATTGTAGAGTTTTTTGTAGAAAACCTCGACCGATGCTTCATAAGTTTTATCGCCCGAATTGCGGAAATATCCCAACGAAAACTGATCGGAAAATTGTGGCTTGGTATAAACATCGCTCAGTTTCCATCGGTCGCTGGGCAGGGCGGCGGTTGTATTTGACAGTAAGTTAATAAACTGACTCATACGATTGACACTCGCCTTGATGCTTGCATTGGCATTGAGGCTATAATTGAGCGAAATCCGTGGCTCGAAACTCGTGTATTGCTTGGCAACTTCGCCTTTTTTGAATATTGTGGAATCGGTCAAACTCAAAATCGAACGGGCTTCTCCCGCTTCGTAGTTATATACTTTTGCATCGCCGAGTGCTTGAAATAGGGCAAAACGCAAACCAAGCCCAATGTCGAGTTTGGAGCTGATTTTTATTTTATCACTCACAAAAATTGCCGATTCTAAGCCCCGTTCGTTGGGCAGAAATGCGGGATTCTTGTTTGACGAAGCTAACGTCGGGGTCAAACTTCCAGGGGCAATCAGGTAATCATTGACCTGAAAACCGATTTCGGCTTCGTGCCGCTCGTTGGGCGTATAAATCAAGACCGATTTTAAGCTTTTGTAGTCAATCGAACTACTGAGTGTGAAAGCCGAAGCGGAATCTGAATTGATGATATTGACATTGTATTTGGAATAAATGCCGTAGGTTTTGAAGGTAAACTTTGGCCCGAAATAGTGCGACCACGAAGTCGAAACATTACCCGATGTCCAGTTGAAGCGGGCATCGCTGTTTTCGTCAATGTTTGAAATAGTATCTTTGGCAAGTTTGAAATTATCATTTCCGAAGAAAGCCGAAACCGATATTCGATCTTTTTTGGTTGGTTTAAACTCAATCTTGGCGGTCAGGTCATAAAAATTTGCTTTGCTACCCGACAAGCGTTTGATGTTGAAAAGTTTGACAACTTGATCAACGTAAGAAATGCGACCTGCCACAAAAAAGCTGAGTTTGTCTTTGATAATGGGACTTTCGATAAACAATCGGCTCGCAATCGTACCAACGCCGCCGTTGATTGAAAACTTGTTGGCGTTGGCATCTTTCAAGCTAACACTCAGCACCGACGATACTCGCCCGCCAAATTGGGCAGGAATACCGCCCCGATAAAAGTTAAAATCTCGAAAAGCATCGGGATTAAAAACCGAGAAAAAACCCATCAAGTGCGACGAGTTGAAAATCGGTGCTTCTTCCAACAAAATCAAATTTTGGTCAATATTTCCGCCCCGAACATTGAAGCCCGAAGCCCCCTCGCCCACGGTCGTAACGCCAGGCAGCGTAAAAAGACTTTTGATAATATCGACCTCACCGAGTAGCGTGGGTAGTTTTTTGAGGGCTTTATAGTTCAAACTCGACACCCCCGTGGCCAAACTTTTTACATTTTGGGTGGCACTTTTGGCACTGACTTCTATTTCGTCCAGATTATTGACTTTTTCGTCCAAAACAAAATTTTGGGTAGCGTTTTTTCGGACATCAAGTTGCAGACTTTTCTTGAAATACCCTTGGTGCGACACCTCAACGAGGAATGACCCCGCCGAAAGGTTCATCTCATAATTACCCAGCGAGTCGGTACTGGTGCCGTAGCCCGTCTGGATTACATAAACCGAAGCTCCGTAAATCGGCAGATTTGTGTTTGCTTGCGTGATGCGTCCTTTGATTTTTATTTTGTTTTGAGCAAAACCAAAAACGGAAAATAGTAATAATAGGAGAGTAAATAATTTATTCATAAAAATGTGTTTGGCTGAAATCTTAAAAAAGAAAATTACGCAGAAAAAGCAATGTTTGGATTAACAAACATACTATTTTTTTTCAAATAATTAATCAAACACAAAAGTATTTTACCACAGAGCAAACAGAGTAAATACCACAGAGGTAAAGGAGATTTTATTTCAATCCTCATTCTCTGTGGTATTCACTATGTTTTGAAATTTTTACACGCCAAAAGTCCTCACTTCAACATTTCCTTGATTTTTTGGGTAATTATTTCTCCCGAAACCGTTGGGCCATCCAAGTGTTTTCCTTTGATTTCTAACATAACTTTTGGCTGATTAGCGGCCGAGAAGATTTTCTTTCCCATCGAAAATGGCACTGTTTCGTCTTCGGTGCTGTGAATGATAAGAATCGGTTTTTTGAAATTATCGACGGTACGCTTGGCACTGTATATTTCTTTTACAAAGATTCGTCCGCCCAAACCGCTATCAACGGCGGCCATGTCTTTGTGTGACGAAAACGCCCCTTCGGTCACTAATCCATCTAACTTATCTTGGGTTTTTGCGGCAACGGCTACGGCTAAATTTCCACCAAACGATTGTCCGTACGCAATTAGTTTTGTGCCGTTTTCCAAATTATTTTTCATGTACGATATAGCAGCATCGCCATCATCTAATAAATCCTTGCGAGTGGCGTGTCCGCCCGAAAAACCAAAGCCCGCATAATCAAAAACCAAAATCGTAAACCCTTGCCTTACCAATGGCTCAATGGCCTGAAACTGATTGACTACCAAGTTGTTAGCCGCTCCTCTGAAATGCACAATGTTGATGTTTAGCGGTTTCGCTTGGCGAGATTTCAACAAATACCCGTGCAAACGATCGCCGCCTTTGTTGGTAAAAAACACGCCCGTAAACTGAACATCTTTATAGAGTGTGTCACCACTTTTGACAAACGTTGGCTCGTGTCCCATTCCGTTGAAATACACTTTTGTTTCATTGGGCGTACCCATTTTGAGGGTCGCAACGCTGGTATTAACAGGAAACGGAAACGGATTCACAAATTTATCATTCATGGCACACGAGGTCATAAATAGAACTATAACAGAAAACAAAACGATGTTGGTTAGCTTTTTCATAATGGTAGTTTTTTGAGAATTATTAATGTGATATGCGTTGAAAGTTTGAGAAATGTTCATCTTGATTGCCTTAAAAAGTTTAGAGATAAAGACCTGTGTCTTGCTGACTGAAACAAAGGTAAGGCAACGAATAGCAACCAATCAAATCAAAGGGCTGATTGCGAAGTTTTGGGGGAGAACGACAAGATTTTGGGCTAAATAGTGCGTTTGCGGGGCGTTTGACAAGGAGATTTGTGAGAAAATGAAAAAATAAAAAGCAAAAAAATATCCAAAAAATACTTTTGGAGAGCAAGGCTGCATTTTATTTTGAGGTAGGTCGTTTACGTTAGCCTATTTTATAAAGGAGTTCGGGTGTTTACAGGAGGAAATCATAAAAGGCTGTAAACGAGTGACTAAAATATAAACCATTCACGCCAAAATGCTTATCCTCAAATCACCAAACAAACCTTTTTTTCAATTTTACCGTTATCTTTTTTTAAACCAAAACCAGCAAAAACGCAATGAAAAAAATCTTTGTACTTTTCTCTTTATTAATGTCGATGGGAACAATGGCTCAGAGCATCAAAACGCCTGCCCCGAGTCCAACGCAAACTATTAAGCAAGATTTTGCACTTTCTTCAATCGAAGTAGTCTATTCTCGTCCGAGTGCCAAGGGTCGTACGATTTTTGGTGATTTAGTGCCTTACGGCAAAATGTGGCGTACAGGTGCAAATACCGCAACCAAAATCACTTTTGGTGAAGACGTAAAAGTGGGTGGCGTAGCAGTGAAGGCTGGTTCGTACGCACTTTACACGATTCCAAACAAAGACGAGTGGGAAATCATCATCAATAAAGGAGCAACCAATGGCGGCTTGAATGGCTATAAAGCCGAAGATGATGTGGCACGCTTCAAAGTAAAACCTTCGACGCTACCTTTTAACGTCGAAACTTTTACAATCATGCTCACCGACCAAACGGCCTCGTCCCTGAAAGTTTTTGTTATTTGGGGAAACCAAGAAGCGGGATTCCCAGTAGAAGCAAACATTGATACCAATATAATGAAGCAAATTGACGGTGCGATGAATGTTGATAATCGCCCGTATTTTGCCGCAGCGGGGTATTACTATGACAACGGAAAAGACATGACAAAGGCATTAGAGTGGGCAAATAAAGCAGTTGATGCCCAGCCGAAAGCCTACTGGGTGATGCACCTAAAAGCAAAGATTCAAGCTAAAATGGGCGACAAAGCAGGTGCAAAAGCAACGGCTATGAAGTCCATCGAATTGGCGAAAGAAGGCAAAAACGATGACTACGTAGCTTTAAACGAAAAATTGATTGCTACTTTGTAATGATAGTTTGAACAGGTTTACAGTAAGAAAAGCCCATTTTTCAATCGGAAAGTGGGCTTTTTTATTGTATTATCTAAATAAAAATTATCCAAAAAATATTGATTTGGCAAATAAATTATCTTAATTTTGTGTATTATTTAGAAAAAGCAACTAAATAAACAATTTTAAAAGGATAATTTAACTTATATCAATAATGTCAGTAGCAACAAAAACGTATTTGCCGTTCAAGGTAAAAGACATCACCCTTGCCGATTGGGGTCGCAAAGAAATAAAATTAGCCGAAGCCGAAATGCCAGGTTTGATGACCATTCGTGCTGAATATGGCCCGTCGAAGCCTTTGGCTGGGGCAAGAGTAGCGGGTTGTTTGCACATGACAATTCAGACTGCTGTTCTGATCGAAACGCTCGTAGAATTAGGTGCAGAAGTTACTTGGTCATCTTGTAATATTTTCTCAACCCAAGATCACGCCGCTGCTGCCATTGCTGCCGCAGGTATTCAGGTGTATGCTTGGAAAGGGCAAACTGCCGAAGAGTTTGACTGGTGTATCGAACAAACGTTACTTTTTGGCGAAGAGCAAAAGCCATTGAATATGATTTTGGACGACGGCGGTGACTTGACAAATATGGTGCTTGACCGCTATCCTGAACTCGTTCACAACATCCGTGGTATCTCTGAAGAAACAACGACAGGTGTTCACCGCTTATACGATCGTATGAAAGCAGGAACACTTCCGCTTCCTTGTATCAATGTAAATGACTCAGTTACCAAATCGAAATTCGATAA
>JANNEN010000468.1:0-20893 GCA_031378715.1 Emticicia sp. | reverse complement strand
AAAACTTGGAACAATATTTCTGCAAAATTGGCAGAGGATACATTAAATCATTTGCAAAGTCTTGAATCAAGTAATGTAGCCGAGTGGCATAATTTTAAAAAAAAGATATTTTTTTTAGTGTAAATTTTCCGTTGCAGTTTTTAAAAATCCCCCTTTGAAGGGGGTGTCTGACTGGCGTAGCCGTCGGCGGGGGATGTTATCGGTGTATTTGCAACGGAAAATTTACACTAACAATTAGTTTAAAAAACAAAAATGCGTAACTAATTGATAATCAAATAGTTACGCATTAATTTTTTGTCTTAGTTGTGGTGATGGACGGGATCGAACCGCCGACACAAGGATTTTCAGTCCTTTGCTCTACCAACTGAGCTACATCACCAAAGTGATTACACCACCGTTTTTCCGTGTTTGGGAGTGCAAAATTAGACAAAAACTTTTTAAGAACAAATATCTTGCGTAAAAAAACTTAAAATATTTCTTTTTGCTTGACTTTATTCGCTTTTTTACGATATTTGTAATGTTATGCAAGCATACTAATTTTAGGTCTGTACCGCAGGTCTGACCTTTATAATTCTCACAAAATCAAAATATCGTACTGTAAATTTGCCGTCAGACCTACGGTGCAGACGGCTAAATAGACCAACAAAACTATGGAAATTCTTTCACAAATCTTATTTGTAGCTGCTCTGGGCTCGGCAGCATATTTTATTAGTCGCCGAGTGCTACTCATTAAAAGTACTATTCAACTTGGTAGAGCCGAAGACCGCTCAGATAACCCTTCTGAGCGACTCAAAACAATGCTACTCATAGCCCTCGGACAAGGAAAAATGTTTAGTCGCCCCATTGTCGGTTTCATGCACTTCATTATATATGCGGGGTTTATCATCATTAATATTGAAGTACTCGAAATCATGATTGATGGAATATTTGGTACGCACCGAGTTTTTCTTCCTGCATTGGGCTCTACTGTTTATGGTTTTCTTATCAATTTCTTTGAAATTCTCGCCTTCGGAGTTTTGGCGGTCTGCGTGGTTTTTCTGGCAAGACGAAACCTTACGAAAGTCCAGCGTTTTCAAGAGAACAAACACCGAGAAATGAAAGCCGCCTCTCGCAATGATGCCAACATTATTTTGGTCGTTGAAGTTTTATTGATGTGGGCGTTTTTGAGCATGAACGCCGTTGATACGCTTCTACAAGAACGCACCGTTGGGCATTATGCTGAGGCAACAACGGGCAGTTTTTGGGTGAGTCAATTCTTGAAACCGATATTTAGTAGTTTTTCCGATAATGCTTTGGTTGCTTACGAGCGTGGGGCATGGTGGTTTCATATTTTGGGCATTATGGCCTTTGCTGCTTACGTAACTTATTCAAAGCACCTGCATATCTTCTTGGCGTTTCCGAATACCTATTTCTCAAACCTCAATGCAAAGGGCGAAATGCCAAATATGCCAACGGTTACGAAAGAAGTAAAAATCATGCTCGGTCTTGACGAACCCGATGCCAACCCTGGCGAAGTGGGTCGCTTTGGAGCAAAAGACGTAAAAGATTTATCTTGGAAAAACCTCATGGACGCATACAGTTGCACCGAATGTGGGCGTTGTACCTCGGCTTGCCCTGCAAACATGACGGGAAAGCAGCTTTCGCCCCGTAAAATCATGATGGACACCCGTGATAGATTAGAGGATATTCAGCGGGGCTGGTCGGCAACAGATCGCAAAGCCCCCATTGCGAACTTTGATGATGGAAAAACGCTCTTGGGTGATTACATCTCGGAAGAAGAAATCCTGGCTTGCACTACCTGCAATGCCTGCGTGCAGGAATGTCCGATAAATATTAGTCCGTTGGATATAATTTTGCAACTTCGCCGCTACAAAGTGATGGAAGAAGCCCAAGCCCCCGCATCGTGGAATGGAATGTTTTCTAACTTAGAAAATAACATGGCACCCTGGAAGTTTTCGCCAAGCGACCGTTTCAACTGGGTGGAAGGGCTAAATAAATGAAAAATGCCATAAATAAAGAATAATATTGGGTGTTTTTTTAAAATATTCAAATAAAAAACTGACTTCTTGCACGAAGTCAGTTTTTTTTATGCTTCACCAAATATTTTATTAAATTTTTTTTTGCACTTATTAAATATTTTTTTTAACTTTACGTAGATTAAAAATGGTTTTGGTACGTTATTTGATAATAAATATATAAAAGTTACGTGTATCAAGCTCAAACGTGCATTTGCACCCAACCACCTATGAAACGATTCAATTCATCAATGTTTGTGCAATGGGTTATTTTTATACCATTGTTGTTGCCCTTGGCCATCGTTAGCGGTGCTTTCGACGGAATGAAAAAAGTATTTGAGCAAGCATCAGCCGATATTATCGAAACGGAGGTAGTTTCCTAATCAATCGGTCAAACAAAGTTTTCAATAGTACTTTTCAGTTGCGTCAGTGATGGTACGCCCGACTGTCGCCACTTCAATTCTCTTTTCTTGAACAACATGAGCGTAGGCACGCCCGAAACTCGGTATTTTGCCGCCAGTTTGGGGTTTTGATCCACGTCTATTTTTACAATTCTTACTTTTTCGCCCATTTCCCGTGCCAATTCTTGAAGTGTAGGCGTAAGTGCCTTGCACGGCCCGCACCAAGTAGCAAAGAAATCAACCAAAATTGGGGTTTCGGAGCTGATTAATTCTTCAAATGTTCCTGTCATGTTTTTCTTCTTTTTCTTATCAAACATTTAATCCTTTCTCGAAGTTTCATACTTGAAATATTCCGCATAAATGTTTACTTTTACATTCCTTCAAAATGAAACCTGTATGTTTTGGAAAACATTTATCATTTGCATACTATTTTATCAAATAACTTATAGTCAAGTAGTTAGCTCACCAAAGGGGCGATTAAAAACGCTTTTGTCGAATCAAAATGACTGGAAAAGCGTGGTTTATATGGAAGGCCTAAACATTGAAGGCAACAATGGCATGACGTGGCGAAACGAGTCGCTACCCTACATGATTGAAATTGTCTTTGAGTCGGACGGTGCGAGCGATTTGGGGGTGAAAGTTTTACAGAAAAATAATCTTTTGCAAGAAGCAATAGTTGGCTATGACTTCAATTACGAATTTCTTTATATTAATACCTCAAACGCAGGAAAAACCACGATTCCTGATGCCTTGGGAATGTTCACGGTGCCACTCAAAATCGAAAGGGGGCGAGTGAAATTGCACGTTTTTGTGCAGAAAAATATCATCGAAGTTTTTGCCAATGATGGTGAAGTTTTTCTGTCAAGTCAGGTTTTTCCAGAGGAAAACAGTTTTGATTGGGAAGTTTTTGCACTCGGAAAAGCCAACGTTGGCCAACTGGGTGTTTATGAGTTAAAAAACTGACAAAGTACATTCATAAATTCTTATCAATCTTAAAATCACTTAATTTGGCTTTGGTTTTGGCGTTTGTGTTATCTTTGCAAACACAAAGCGTATCAAAACATTCGACCCTATACTATGGAAAATATTTCGAGAAGAAATCTACTCAAAACCTTCGGCCTCACGGCGGGCGGATTATCAGTTTTTAATATTGATGCCCTTGCCGAAACGGTTGATAATCAGGTAATTAGTATCGAAGAAGATGAGCGATACTTACCGCTCAATAAGCCCGTAACGGCTATTGTGCTGGGGGCGGGCAACCGTGGAAATGTCTATGGACGATTTTCATTGGCGTTCCCGAACGAACTTGATATTGTAGGCGTAGCCGAGCCAGTGGTATTTCGCAACGATAAATTTACTAAATCACACAATATCGAAGAGCGAAACCGCTTCAAAACCTGGGAAGATGTTTTCAAAGTACCCAAGTTTGCCGATGCCGTCATTATTTCTACGCCCGATTTCTTGCATTACGGCCCAGCCATGAAAGCCCTCGAAATGGGCTATAATGTGTTGCTCGAAAAACCGATTTCGCCTTCGATGCAGGAGTGTCTGGATATTTTGGCAATGGCCAAGAAAACCAAGGCCATCATTGCCGTTTGTCACGTGTTGCGTTACACGCCGTATTTCCGAAAACTCAAAGAAATCACGGCCAGCGGGCAGTTTGGCAAGCTCATTAGTGTCAATCACCTCGAAGGCGTGCAGCACCAACACATGGCTCACTCTTACGTGCGGGGCAACTGGCACGTGGCCAAGGACACCAATCCGATTATTTTGGCAAAATCGTGCCACGACCTTGATATACTGCGTTGGATAATCGACAAGCCCTGCAAAAGTATATCGGCACATGGCTCACTTACTTGGTTTAAGCGAGAAAACGCCCCCGAAGGCAGCACCGACCGCTGCACCGATGGCTGCAAAGTGGAGGCTGAATGTCCGTTTTCGGCCATCAGGATTTACCAAAAAGAAAAGCAACGTATCAATGTTTTGGACGTAACCGATGATAAATCGAAGCAAGATGCCGAAATTTTGGAGAAATTAAAAACATTACCCTACGGAAAATGTGTTTACAAAACAGACAATGACCAGCCCGACCATTATACGGCTTCGATGGAGTTTGAAGGCGGTACAACGGTTAGCTTTGCGATGGAAGCCTTCACGTCGTTTGAGCATCGGAAAACCCGTTTGATGTTTTCACAGGGGGAAGTTTGGGGCGATATGAACCAAATTCAAACCTATGATTTTCGTACGAAGCAGACAACTTCGTGGAAAGCCGACGAGCAACCCGAATATAAAAATCAAGCCTCTGGCCACGGTGGGGGCGATTATGGTTTGGCTCGCAACTTTGTGCAGGCAGTAGGGCAGAACAAACCCGAACTCTTGACCTCAACGATTGAAGCCTCTATCGAAAGTCACGTGATGGGCTTTATGGCAGAAAAAAGTAGGTTAGAAAAATTAATGGTAGAAGTAAAAATATAAAAGCCCCACCCAACCCTCCCCGATGGGGAGGGCTTATTTTGATTTTAGAAAATGCGTAAAATACTGATAATAACTCTTTTAGCTTTGGCATCTTGCGAAAAGAAAAAAGCTGACTTGGGCAATTTTGACCTGCAAAGTTTCCGAACTGACCGTGGTGGTTGTGATGGCAAGCGAGTAAAACTCATCGAAGATTTGAAAATTCTCCGACCGAAGATTTTGGGCTTGACCGAAAACCAAATCGTTGATAATTTTGGTCGTTATGATTTTCAGATTTTGAGCCGCCGAAACGAAAAAGTTTTTGTGTTTTATTTGGAACGTGGGCCGCACTGCGAACTAATTCAGAACAAAACGCAGGCTCGTTCGATGATTTTGTATCTCAATGCCGCCAGTTTGGTGAAGGAAGTTTCGTTTCAGTTTGGCAGCCCCGTTGAGTAGTAGAACAATTTTTCAAAATTGTTCGAGCGGATAAAGGCGTTTCGATAAAAAATATTTCAACAAAAAATTTTGTTTTCTAAAACCAACCATTACTTTTGCATCAGCATTTATCAAACAATGACTCAACAAACCAACGTAGTAAAAATCTGGTGGTGGTGTTCTATAAAAATAGAATGAACAGATTTGCTATGTAGAAACACATACAAGTACAAGCCAAGCGGCTTACTGTTCAGACGGTAAGCCGCTTTTTTTAGCCCCCAGCCCCCAGAAGGGATAAAATAGAATCATGAAGAAATACAAATCAAAAATGCAAAAATATAATATCTCTACTCGCCACAAACGCCTGCTTGCCGATACCCTCACACCCGTCGGGATTTTCATGCGGTTGCGTGGGCAATACCCCAAATCAGTTATCTTGGAAAGTGCCGATTATCAGGCCATGCACAATAGTTTTAGTTATATTGCTTGTGATGAGGTGGCCAGCTTTCAGTTGGACGACGACGTGGTTACGCAAAAGTTTCCTGATGGAAAAACTGAAATTTTTCCGTTGGAAAACCGCAAAGATGGTGTGAAGGTTTTGCAGGAATTTGCGGCAAAATTTGAGAACCCTAAGTCTGATTTTCCGTTTATTACCAATGGGCTTTTTGGGCATATCACCTACGACTCAGTGGAATATTTTGAAGATATTGAGATTCAAGCCAAAAGTGCCGAAACGGCTATTCCGCAGATTTTGTACCGAATTTATCGTTACGTCATTGCCATTAATCACTTCAAAAACGAACTTTTTATCTTCGAGCATACCTACACGCCCGAAGGTCAAACGCCCATAATTTTGCCCGATGGTTTGGAAACTTTGGAGTTTTTTGTAAGAAATCCAAAAATGACAAATGCCAGCTTCAAGGCTGATAGTCAAGAAGTTACCAATATTGAAGACGATGAAATGCGGACGATTATCAATAAATGTATCGGGCATTGCTTGCGGGGCGATGTGTTTCAGATTGTGCCTTCTCGACGTTTTTCTAAGAAATTTGAAGGCGATGATTTTAATGTTTATCGGGCTTTGCGGTCAATTAATCCGTCGCCGTATTTGTTCTATTTTGATGGGGGAGATTACCATATTTTTGGTTCTTCGCCCGAAAAACAAATTCATATCAAGGACGGCCGAGCCGAGATTCACCCCATCGCAGGAACGATTAGACGCACGGGTGATGACGAACACGATGCCGAACTTGCCCGCCAACTATTAGCCGACCCCAAAGAATGTGCCGAACACGTGATGCTGGTCGATTTGGCCAGAAATGACCTTTCACGCAGTGCCGAAAACGTAAAAGTCGAAACCTTCAAAGAAGTGCAATTTTATAGTCATTTGATACATTTGGTGTCGAAAGTTACGGGCAAAATGCACGCTGGCACAAATCCGCTGCAACTCGTGGCCGATACGTTTCCCGCTGGTACGCTTTCGGGGGCCCCGAAGCACAACGCCATGACGATCATTAATAAATACGAACCTACCAATCGGAGCATCTATGGCGGAGCGATTGGCTTCATGGATTTCAAAGGGAATTTCAACCACGCCATTGCGATCCGTACTTTTTTGAGTAAAAATAATACACTTTTCTATCAGGCGGGCATGGGCGTAGTGGCAAAATCGGACGTAGAACTCGAAATGAAAGAAATTCATTTGAAATTGGCGGCTTTGCGGAAAGCGATTGAAATGGCAGGGGAGATTTGAGGGTAAAAATCATTGAAAATTTTCCCACAGACACATTTAAGCACTTTCTTGTAATAAAGCTGTTCAAGTGGGGGATGTAAACATAAACAATAAAATGCCCAAACCCAATAAAATAATTCCTTACGAGTCGCATTTAAAACTCTTGGCAAGGCAACTGAGAAAAAATAGTACTTTATCAGAAGTTTTACTTTGGAATAAAATTAAAAATAAGGCTCTTGGTGTAGAGTTTCATCGACAAGTACCGATTCGTAGATATATTGTAGATTTTTATTGCCACGAAATGATGCTGGCTATTGAAATTGATGGAAGCTCGCACATTGGCAAAGAATTAGATGATAATTTAAGACAGAGAGGGTTAGAGGCTGATGGCGTTAAATTTCTGAGGTTTGAAGATTCAGAAGTTAAGAAGGATATGATTGGAGTTTTAAGAAAAATAGAAGTTTGGATTGCAGAAAATAAAAGTTTTTGAGTTTTACAGCTTAAACATCCCCCGCCGACGGCTACGCCAGTCAGGCACCCCCTTCAAAGGGGGATTTTTACTCAGCGAATAATTCCCCCTTTCAAGGGGGTGCCTGACGTAGTCGGCGGGGGATGTAAATACTAAATAAATAAAAAATAACAACAATGAAAATATTAGTCCTTGATAATTACGATTCGTTCGTGTATAATTTGGTCTATATCCTAAAAGAATTAGGCAGTGATGTGGACGTGTTCAGAAATGACAAAATCGCATTAGAAGAAGTCGAAAAATACGATAAAATTTTGCTTTCGCCCGGCCCTGGGATTCCCGAAGAGGCAGGAATTATGCTTGATTTGATAAAAACTTATCATGCCACCAAGTCAATTTTTGGTGTGTGTTTGGGGCATCAAGCTATCGGTGAGGCCTTTGGGGCAAAGCTACACAACATGGGCGAAGTCCTGCACGGCGTTACGACTAAATGCTTGATAACCGACCCAAATGAAGTGCTTTTTCAAGGAATTCCTGCCGAAATCGACGTTTGTCGCTATCATTCGTGGACGGTCGTTCCCGAAACCATGCCCGCCGATTTGAAAATAACTGCCATTGATGAAAAAGGCTACGTCATGGCCGAAGCTCACCAAAAGTACGATGTGCGGGGTGTGCAGTTTCACCCCGAAGCGTATTTGACGCAACATGGCGTGCGAATGGTGGAGAATTGGGTGAGAAAATAATTGTTTGAAGGGTTGTTTTTGTTTCAGATTGTTATAAAATTGTTTTTACTGCATGAAAATTAATCGTTTTGAAGACCCTGAAATTTGGCAAATTTCCTCTCAAATTGCCGTTGATGTTTTTGAAATTTGTAAGGAAAAGCCACTCAGGAATGATTTTGGCACAAAAGACCAAATTCAAAGAGCTGCGTTTTCACTCTCAAATAATATCAGCGAAGGCTTTGAGTATGATAACAATGCCGATTTTATAAGGTATTTACGCTACGCAAAAGGTTCAGCAGGAGAGTTGCATAGTCAAATGTATGTATTGAAGAAAACAGGGTTAATCTCCGAGGACTTTCACAATCAAAAATATCATGAATTCATTGCACTTTCTGTAAAAATCAAAAACTTGATGACATATCTACAAAACAAAACCAAAAAATAGGATAATAACACGAAACAAAAACAACAACCTGTAACAAAAAATAACAACGTGAAACAACAACATGAAACAATATCTCAACCAACTATTAGCTAAAGAATCACTCACGAAAGACGAAGCGTGTAGTTCGCTCCTAAAAATCGGTACGGGCGAAGCAAATAACGCCCAAATTGCCGCTTTTTTGATGGGAATCCAGCAAAAAGGCATCACCGTGGACGAACTTGAAGGTTTTCGTGAAGCCATGCTTTCGTTGGCCGTGCCGATTGATTTATCGGCTTTCGATGCGATGGATATTGTCGGAACGGGCGGCGACGGTAAGGATACTTTTAATATTTCGACAACCTCCGCTTTTGTGATTGCGGGTGCGGGGCAGCACATCGCCAAGCACGGCAATCATGGCGTATCGTCGGCGGTTGGGTCGAGTACCGTCTTAGAATATTTGGGCGTGAAGTTCTCTAATGACGAATCTTTCTTGAAACAAAAGCTCGAAACAGCGGGTATTTGTTATATGCACGCACCGATGTTTCACCCCGCCATGCGGTTCGTTGCCCCCGTTCGGAAGGAACTCGGACTAAAAACGTTCTTTAACATCTTGGGGCCGCTCTTAAATCCTGCCAAGGTTCAGAAGCAGCTTTCGGGAGTTTATAATTTGGCTATTTTCGATTTGTACGCCGAATTGCTCGGGAGAACGTCCGCAAAATATGCCATCATCTATGATTTTGGTGGTTATGACGAAGTTTCTTTGACCGCAGATTTTCAGATTTCAAGCCATTCACGAAAAGAAAAAAGTATTATTTCACCAAAAAATTTAGGACTTCCTACCTGCCAACAATCGGACATTTATGGCGGTGGAACGCTTGAAGAATCGGCCGAAATGCTACTGAATATTCTTAATAATCGGGCTACCGAAGCCCAAACAAATGTGGTGTTGGCCAATGCAGGTTTAGCTTTGAGCATCGCCCAAGATATAAGTGTTGAAGATGGCATTGCCCAAGCAAAGGAATCATTATTGAGCAAAAAAGCATTAAATTGCATGAAAAAATTAGTTGAATAAAAATCTAATGATAAAATGATAGGGTGAGCGAATTTTTAAAATGAGTTTTAAACATTCACTCATTCACTCATTCAAACATTCACTCATTGTATATGACCATTTTAGATAAAATAAACGCCCACAAAGCACTCGAAGTAGCCGCCGCAAAAACACGGGTTTCCATACAAGATTTAGAAAAAAGTGCTTTTTTTTCAAGAAAAACCAACTCATTAGTTGCTAATCTTTTGTCAGAAACCTCAACGGGGATTATTGCTGAACACAAACGAAAATCACCCTCGAAAGGAATAATTAATAACTCGCTTTCGGTAGAAGAAATAACGCAAGCCTACGCCCAAGCGGGAGCAGTGTGCTTATCGGTGCTGACAGACCATGAGTTTTTTGGTGGCACAAAAGATGATTTGTTTGAAGCCCGTGCCGTAAACCCCATGACACCCATTTTGCGGAAAGATTTTATGATTGACGAGTACCAAATCTACGAAGCCAAGGCTTGGGGAGCTGATGTGATTTTGCTGATTGCGGCTTGTCTTTCGCCCGAACAAATAGAAAGTTTCAGCAAAAAAGCCCACGAGTTAGGCTTGGAGGTTTTGCTCGAAATCCATGACGAAGAAGAGCTTGACCGTAGCCCACTCGACAACGTTGATGTGGTGGGTGTAAACAACCGAAACCTAAAAAACTTTGCTGAAAATAACGTAAATGCGTCATTGTTACTGGCTGACAAGATTCCTGCACACATCCTAAAAATCTCGGAAAGTTGCATCAGCCAACCCGAAACCATCAAGCTTTTACAGTCGGTTGGGTACAAAGGTTTTCTGATGGGCGAAACTTTTATGAAGGAACCTGACCCTGGCTTGGCCTTGCGTGATTTTCTCGAAAATGTAGAGAAAATTGCTTAAATTTGATAAAAATTCGTAGAAACCATGGCATACAGCGATTTTACACTCAATAAATTGGAGCAGAAATTTGGGCTTTTTCAAAGAAGAACGGATTTGTTTCAAAAACCCGCAAGGAAAATCAAGCCAAGTAAAAGACTTAAAGAGGACTTGGAAGATGCCCGTATGTTGCCTTTATTGTCTGAAAAAGCAAAATCTGAATTTTTGATAGCTCCACTTTTATTAGAATTATACCGAAACAATCCACACCAATTTACTATTTTTTCAGGATTTGCTTTTGATGTCGATAACGCCAACCAGTTGAACGGTATTTGTGATTTTTTGTTTAGTCAATATCCAGATGCAGCCGAATTGCGTGACCCTGTTTTTTGTATGGTGGTTCGCCACCCGGTCGAGGCAAAAAACAGGACTATTGAAGAGGGTTTTGGTCAATGTGGTGCTGAAATGTATGCTGCTCGCTTGTATAATCAAGCACAAAACAAAACCGAAATTGTGCATGGAGCAGTAACAAATGGCACTGAATGGGTATTTATGAAGCTACAAGACAATGAATTATTGATTGATAATTACCGCTATGGAATTATCGAATTGCCTCAATTATTAGGGGCGTTCCAAAATATTATTGATTTTTATCTGTAAAAAATACTGAAACCATGGCATACAGCGATTTTACACTCAATAAATTGGAGCAGAAATTTGGGCTTAACTATGTTCGGAAGGAGTTATTTGCCAGACCTTTGAGGGAAATCGAGCCGACAACTCGTCTTTTACAAGATATTGAAGATGCCAAGCATTTTCCGCTATTGACCGAAAAAGCAAAATCAGAACTATTGATTATGCCTATTTTGAGAGAGTTACAAATCAAGAATATTAACAGATTTACAGTTTTTTCGGGCTTTACTTTTGATGTAGATATTCAGCAAGAGTTGAACGGGGTTTGTGATTTTTTGTTTAGCCAGCACCCCGACGCTCTCGAAATCAAAAATCCCGTTTTTTTTATGGTGGAAGCCAAGAATAGAACAATAGAGGAGGGCTTTGGGCAATGTGCCGCCGAGATGTATGCCGCCCGCTTATTTAACCAAAACATTAAAAACGATGTTATTCATGGAGCCGTAACCAACGGCACCGAGTGGGTGTTTTTGAAACTGATTAGTAACGAAATCTTGATTGATACCAACAGATACGCAATCTCGGATTTGCCCGAAGTCTTGGGAGCATTTCAGAATATTATTGATTTTTACCTGTAATTTTTTCTATGAAACTAAAAGTATGTGGCATGCGTGATGTCGAGAACATCAAAGCACTTGCCGAGTTGAAACCAGATTTTATGGGTTTTATTTTTTATGACAAATCACCCCGTTTTGTGGGTAACGTCGAAGAATTAGACATTGAGTTTATGAATACCTTACCACGAGAAGTGAGAAAGGTGGGGGTTTTTGTGAATGCAACCATTGATACGATTCTGCAAAATGTTAGAAAATACAGCTTGAACTACGTCCAACTGCACGGCAATGAAACCCCCGATTTTTGCAAAAACCTTCGACTCAAAGGCGTTAATGTCATCAAGGCGTTTCGGTTAGATACTGATTTTGTTTTTTCACAATTACATAATTATAAGCCGCACGTTGATTTTTTTCTGTTCGATGCCAAAGGTGATGGCTACGGCGGCAATGGCGTAGCATTCGATTGGCGTATTTTGAAAAAATATGACAACGAAAAACCCTATTTTTTGGCAGGAGGCGTTGGGCTGGAAAATATAGATGAATTAGAAAATATCACTCCGCAACCTTACGCCCTTGATATAAATAGTAAGTTTGAGCTTTCGCCCGCCATCAAGGATATTGATAAAATAGAAGTGTTGTTAGATAAAATTCGACCCGTTGAGGTGTAAACTAAAAATACGATGGCATATTCAAGTTTTAAATTAGCAGACTTGCATAAGAAATTTGGGACAAGCGAAAAAATCGCTCCACTTTTTGAAAATGTAAGCATCTTAAATCCAACCGATTGGCTGAAAGAGTCGTTGGGTTTAGCTTTTCAAATGCCTCTATTGTCCGAAAAAGCAAAGTCTGAATTAATAGTTACGCCCATTTTAGTTGATTTTTGGAAGCAAACCAATAATCAATTCAGCTTTTATTCGGGTATCTATCTTGATGCAGACATAGCCAGTGGGTTAAACGGAGAGTGCGACTACATACTTAGCCTTGCCCCACGTCAATATACACTCAGCTCGCCAATTTTTACAATGGTTGAAGCCAAAAATGACAACCTTGATTTGGGTATGGGGCAATGCGTAGCTCAGATGTTGGGAGCAAAGATTTTCAATGAAAATGAAGGCACGCCTCTGGATACAATTTTTGGTTGCGTAACAACGGGCGAAGATTGGCAGTTTTTGAAACTTCAAGACAAACTCATTACCATTGACAATAAGCACTATTATATTTCGGAAGTAGAAAAAATATTAGGTGTTTTGCAAGCAATTTTGAACCATTACAAAAAATAACGATAACGATAAAAACTAAAAATATGAATACCTTAGAAAAAACACAACGAGAAGCGAACCGCTTTACAGTAAACGAAAAAGGCTACTATGGAAAGTTCGGCGGGGCCTATATTCCCGAAATGCTTTATCCGAATGTGCAAGAATTACAGCACAATTACCTCGAAATCATCTATCAACCAGCTTTTCAGGCCGAATACCACGCCTTACTCAAAGACTACGTGGGTCGGCCAACACCTTTGTTTTATGCCAATCGTTTATCAGAGAAATATAAAACCAATATTTATCTAAAACGTGAAGATTTGTGCCACACGGGAGCCCACAAAGTAAACAACACCGTCGGACAAATACTATTGGCTCAACGCTTGGGCAAACAAAAAATCGTGGCCGAAACGGGGGCGGGTCAGCACGGCGTGGCCACGGCAACGGTTTGTGCCTTGATGGGCTTAGAGTGTATTATCTACATGGGCGAAATCGACATCAAACGCCAAGCACCCAACGTAGCCCGAATGAAAATGCTCGGTGCCGAAGTTCGCCCTGCCATGAGCGGCTCAAAAACCCTCAAAGATGCCACCAACGAAGCCATGCGACACTGGATAAACAACCCCGTGGATACGCATTATATTATTGGGTCGGTGGTTGGGCCACACCCGTATCCCGACATGGTGGCTCGTTTTCAGGCAATTATTTCGGAAGAAACCCGCTGGCAGTTACTCGAAAAAACGGGTACCGAAAATCCCGATTACGTCATTGCGTGCGTGGGTGGAGGTTCAAATGCCGCAGGGGCGTTTTATCATTATCTTGATGAGCCATCGGTGCAGCTCATTGCGGCCGAAGCGGGCGGACACGGGATTCATTCGGGAATGTCGGCTGCCACTACTTTTCTTGGAAAAACGGGCGTATTGCACGGTAGCAAGAGTATTTTGATGCAAACCGAAGACGGTCAAGTGGTAGAGCCGCACTCCATTTCGGCTGGACTTGATTACCCAGGCATCGGGCCAATGCACGCCCACTTGTGGGATTCAGGCCGAGCAAGGTTTTTTGCTATCACCGATGAGGAATCCCTCACGGCGGGTTTTGAACTCTCAAAACTCGAAGGTATCATTCCCGCCATCGAAACGGCTCACGCCTTGGCGGTTTTACCTTACCTAAAAGCCACCCCAGACGAAACCATCATCATCAACCTTTCGGGGCGGGGCGATAAAGATTTGGATACGTATATTAAATATTTATAACACAACTTTCCAAGTTGTGAATTGAAATATGCTCCCATTCCCAAGTTTTGAAAGTAGTATTGAAAAGAAAATCCTTGACCGAGGCTTTGATTACTACGAACAAAAGTATGTCGAAGACGTAGATATTTTGAGCAAAGGAGAGTTTTCTGCACTCGTACAAGGCACAGACGAATACGAGGTTTTTGTGAAAATAGCAAACGACACCGTAACCGAGTGTACCTGTACTTGCCCCTACGATTGGAGCAATGTTTGCAAGCATATTGTGGCGGTGCTGTACTATATTCGTGATGCAGAAATGCACAAAGAAGAATATTTCAGTACCGTAGAAGATGATTTAATCGAAGTAATGAAGAGCGTTCCCGCAAAGGAATTATACACTTATATCATCAATTACGCCAAACGCCACCGAGATTTTCGAGAAGATTTTTTTGATGAATTTGGGTGAAAATAGTTTTAAACCAAACCAATAAACCAAAATGAAAACCTTCCTCTTAGTAATCGCCTTAGTATCAATGTCGTTCGTATCGAATGCCCAAACTAAAAAACAATCAGATAAAAAAATGCTACGCCACGCCGTTTTATTCAAATTCAAAGACACCAGCACGCCCGAAGACATCAAGAAAGTAGAGGCGGCATTTAGGGCATTGCCATCAAAAATCAAGGAAATCGCAGGTTTAGAATGGGGAATAAACAACAGCCCCGAAAACCTCAATCAGGGCTTTACGCACTTGTTTTTCTTGACCTTCAAATCAGAAGCCGACCGTGCCGCCTATCTGCCGCACCCCGACCACAAGGCGTTTGGAGCTATTTTGGGGCCGCATCTCGACAAAGTTTTGGTGCTTGATTATTGGACAAACTAACGTGGAGAAAAACAGACAACGGTTGCTACAAAGTTTGTTTTTAAGTAGTTGAATGGAAACAATCGACATTTTAAATTTAGCTAACTTACTTATTATAAGCATTTTATGCCATTAAATATTCAACATTTATCATTAAACATTACTTATGACCCAAGTTGTTTAAAAAAAATAGTGCCAATCAATAATTTCCGAATTTATTCGGGTACTGAATTGTAAAATCCATTAATTACGACAGAATCCGATTTTAATCGGGTCAGCACAAAAATATCATTCCTCACTTATGAACCGCATCACCAAAATTTTCCAAGAAAAAACCAACAACGTACTCAATATATATTTCACGGCAGGTTTTCCAAAACTCAACGACACCGTTACCGTTCTGGAAGCTCTCCAAGAAGCAGGTGCTGATATTGCCGAAATCGGAATGCCTTACTCTGACCCCATTGCCGACGGCGAAACCATTCAGCAGTCCAACCAAGTTGCCCTTGACAATGGTATGAGTCTGAAAGTTTTGTTTGAGCAATTATCGGACATGAGAACCAAAGTTTCGATGCCAATTATCCTTATGGGCTATATCAATCCCGTGTTGCAATTTGGTATTGAAGCCTTTTGTGAGCAATGCCAAGCCGTGGGCGTAGATGGCGTAATCTTGCCCGACTTGCCCATAGACGAGTATTATGAAGATTATAAACCTATTTTTGATAAATACGGTATTCTAAATATCTTCTTGATTACGCCCCAAACCACCGAAGACCGCATTCGCCGCATTGACGAAATTTCTGACGGTTTTATCTACATGGTTAGTAGTGCGAGCGTCACGGGCGGAACATCGGGCATTACTGATGTCATGGAAACGTACTTCAATCGGGTCAATGCCATGAATCTTCGTAACCCACGCCTCATTGGTTTTGGCATAAAAGACAATGCAACCTTTACCAAAGCCAGTCAGTATGCTGCTGGTGCGATTATTGGTAGTCAATTTATCAGAGTTTTAGAAAACACCGAAGATACCGTAAAAAATAATGTAGTGAATTATATAAAATCTGTAAAGGGCGAGTGAAAACGCCAATGACGTTGAAATTTGCAACTAAATTACTTATAATACCTATCAAAACCAATGAGTAAGAAAAAAAACAGAATCGACCCTCTGACTCTGAATCAAGCAGCTCCGAATACGCCCAAACTACCCTCGGAAAGTAAGCAAAGCAACGAAGGCCTCTCCAACGGTGGATTGTTACCCTTTTTCCAACGGTTTGGTATTTTTATCTTGCCAGTTTTGCTCGTAATTATTGCCTGTGTACTCTACAAAGATTTTTTGTTTGGCAAAAATGTTTTTCTTTTCAAAGATATTGGTAGTGACTCCTATAATTTTGACTACCCAAAACTGTATCAATTAGCCGATTATTGGGAAAAATTCGGTTCGCCGAGTTGGAGTTTTGAGCAAGGTTTGGGGCAAAATATGCACCCGTACTGGTTCGACCCGTTTACGTTTTTGTTGGTACTGGGAGGCAAGCAGCAGATTGCAAATAACATTATTTATGTGTTCCTGCTCGAATTACTCACAGCGGGAATGTTGTTTTATCTATTTCTGCGTACCCTGAAAGTTACGGCTTTTTTGGCAGTTTTGGGAGCTTTGTTATATGCTTTTAGTGGCTATATGGTTCTGGGAACTACGTGGCAAATGTCGGTTTTTGGTACGGAGGTGGTCTATACTGCCTTTCTTTTATTTGCCTTAGAGAAATTTATCAGTGACAAAATCTGGTACTACATTCCGCTACCAATCGCCATGATTACGGTGCATATTCCGTTTTATTTATACCTATACACACTCCTGATTATTATTTATTATTCCCTTCGTTTTGCTGAAATACAACGCTGGAACTTCGGTAAATGGTTTATCGGTATTGCAACCATTGGCGTGATTTCGGTGCTGGGCGTTGGTATTGGGGCGTTTATGTTTGGCAGTAATTTGTTTCAAATGTTAGAAAGTCCGAGGGGAAGCGGCGAGTTTGCTTATACCAACAAGCTAATCACGCAACCTGTGCTGGCACTTGCCGACTCCGTGCAGCGAAGTACGCATTTTATGCGTTTGTTTTCGACAAATATGATTGGCAATGCCGAAACCTTTCTTGGCTGGAATAATTACATGGAAGCTCCGATGTTCTATTGTGGGCTGTTGAGTTTGGTGGCGGCTCCGCAAGTGTTTTATTTCGGTACTCGAAAAACCCGAATAATGTACGGTGTGCTGTTAGGATTATGTTTTTGGGTGATGCTTTTTCCGTATTTTAGATATACTTTTTGGTTATTTACAGGCGACTATTACCGCACCTTGGGTTTGTTTACGGTACTAACGCTGCTGTATTTGAACTTGAAAGCAATACAAACAATCATCGAACAACGGCAAATAGGACTAATTACTTTGGCGGTAACGGTCGTCATTCTTTTGGTCATTCTTTTTGGCTTTGCTCCAACCGAAAACCTCAATAAATCGTTACAAAAAAGTGCCGCTTTTTTGATTATACTTTACACAGGCATCTTGTTTTTGATTTCCAAGAAAGCATTGCAATCTATTGGCTTGGTGCTTTTGTTGTTGGTGAGTGTGGGCGAAATGATTTTTTTCTCCAACAACACAACTGTTAATAAACGAAGCCGTGCCACCAAACAAGAAATGAACGAGGCAGGAAGCGGCTATAATGATGCCACAACCGATGCCGTGGCGTATTTGAAAAATAAAGATGCTTCGCAGTTTTACAGAATTGAGAAAGAATACGCCTCGGGAACAACGATACATTCGAGCCTGAACGATGCCAAAGTGCAGGGCTATTACAGCTCTCGGACCTATCAATCGTTCAACCAGCTTAACTATGTGCGGTTTATGAGGAGCGTAAAACTACTCAATGCCCAAGACGAAACCTCCACGAGATGGATTGCGGGCCTGATAAATTCGCCACTCCTCCAACGCCTCTGTGCTACCAAATATTATTTATCTAATAGCCCAAATACATTTGCCGTTTATCGGGCAATGAACATGGACTCGGTGGCAGCTTTTGATAATGTTAAGGTCTTGAAACTAAAAGACACCCTACCCTTGGGCGTTACGTTTGATAGTTATGTTTCGGAAGCTAATTTTGAAAAACTCGACTCCGCCAGTCGGCAGGCGATGTTATTACAAGCGGTGGCGGTTGATAAAGGCTTTCAAAGTAAACTTAAAGCATTGAAAGAAAGCAATTCGGCAAATATTCCAAATGAAGGAGTTACGATTGAAGTACTCAAGAGTTGGATAAACAAAGCCAAACAGGATACGCTACAAATGACCACTTTCAAGCCCGATTTTATTGCAGGAAATATTTCGGTTAATGTGCCAAAAGTACTTTTTATGGCTATCCCGCACGACAAAGGTTGGTCGGCTACCGTTGATGGGAAAAGTGCCTTAATAGAAAAAGTCGATGCAGGATTAATGGGTGTTTTATTAGAAAAGGGCAGCCATAAAGTCGAGTTTCGTTTTGAACCTCCCTACGTAAGGGCGGGTAGTTATGTTTCGATTATATCGCTTTTATTGTGGGTGGCGGGAATAGTTTTCTCTATTTACAAAGAAAAAAGAAAGACCGAAAATACTGAGGAGGAAAATATTGATTCAATGTAAAATACTGATTATCAATTACTTACAATATCAATCTTCCAGAATATTACCAATAAAGGTATTCTTGAAAAAGAAAGCAGCCAACAAAAATACTACCGCCCAGTTGAGATAAATGTAATAAAAATCTTCAACATCACGGTAAATATTATCTTTGATACGTACTTTTTCTAAGCGATTGATTTGTTCAAAAATGGTTGCAAGCGTCTGATTATCGGTGGCTCTAAAAAACTGTCCGTTGCCTTCTTTGGCGATATTTCTGAGGGTATTTTCATCAATTTTGACATTTTCACCGTTGCTGCCTACTGCGATAGTATAAACTTTTATGCCGAATGATTTTGCCAAATCGGTGGCCGCCAATGGATCGAGTGTACCCGCCGTGTTATCACCATCGCTCAATAAAATAGCTATTTTGCTCTTGCTTGGCACTTCCCGCAGACGGTTGATGCAAGTTGCCAAAGCACTACCAATGGCTGTACCCGTGGTTTTGATGAGGGTGCTGTTTATTTCGTTAAGGTACTCATTGAGCATTTCATAGTCGGTCGTGAGTGGGCAAATAGAGAATGATTCTCCTGCGAAAATCACCAAGCCGATACGGTCTTGAAAACGCCCTTTGATAAACTCGTGGGCAACGCTCTTGGCAGCTTCTAAGCGATTTGGCTTCAAATCAGTAGCAAGCATCGACTCCGAAATATCCATCGCTAACATAATATCAATGCCTTCCGAAAACTGTTCTTTGCTTTCTCGCACTCGTTGCGGACGAGCCAACGACAACAGCACACAGACAACACCCAGCGAAAAAAGTAGCGGAGGAATAAAACGCAGATACGATACCCAACTGGTATTTAGCTGATAATTAGACAACGAAAGTCCCAGTTTTTGCTGACCACGGTTATAAAAAAGCCAACGCAACAGAAATACTATCGGAATCCCGACCAGACCGTAAAGATACAGCCGTTCAGCCCAAACGAACGAACGCAGGGTTTGCCAACTTAGCCAATCTATCGAAAACCAGTCCCACATAGCCCCTTAACCCCCAATGGGGGAATTAAAAAATATACGATTTTCAAATTACGATTTACGAATATCACATCTGCCTTACAATATCCCCATTACTCCCCCATCGGGGGCTGGGGGGCTGTTGCATTTCGCACGCTGCCGTGTTTGTGCAAAAGTTCGCTTGCTTCTTGGTGTGAGATGTTCAGTTCGTTCATCACCATTCGCACGCCCCGCTCTACTAATTTGAGGTTAGTAAGTTGCATATCGACCATTTTATTTCCTTTTACTCGGCCCAACTGTATCATTACGGCCGTCGAAATCATGTTCAGCACCAGTTTTTGTGCTGTACCCGACTTCATACGGGTACTACCCGTAATGAACTCTGGCCCAACCACCGCCTCCACTGGAAACTCGGCTTCGGTAGCCACGGCACTGCCTGCATTACAGACCACGCAACCCGTCAAAATTCCGTTTTGCCGTGCCGTCCGCAAACCGCCAACCACGTACGGCGTGCGTCCCGAAGCAGCAATTCCGATGAGCGTATCGTTGGTATTTATATTATATTCTTGCAAATCATGCCATGCTTGCTCAATGTCGTCTTCGGCGTTTTCTACAGCTTTTCTGATGGCTTTATCTCCGCCCGCCATGATGCCGACCACCATTCCGAACGGCACACCAAATGTTGGCGGACACTCGGAGGCATCAACCACGCCCAGCCGCCCACTCGTGCCAGCACCGATATAAAAAATACGTCCGCCTGCTTTCATGCGTGGCACAATCTGACTGACCAAAGCCCCAATCTGTGGAATACATTTTTCGACGGCGTGCGGCACCGTTTTATCCTCATTATTGATACCTTCGAGCAATGCCCGAACCGACATCGTTTCGAGATTATCGTAGTGTGACGTTGATTCGGTTGCTAATTTTTCTAAGCCAAGTGACATATTTTTTTACTTTTCAAGATTATTAAGTTGTCGATAGCCAATAGACGATAGTCTATAGTAAGGCAATGTCATTGCCTAAAATAGGTTGCCTTGCGATTAGAAAA
>JANNEN010000456.1:0-2650 GCA_031378715.1 Emticicia sp. | reverse complement strand
CACGCCTTCTTTTTCCGTTATCCTGCCCAATTTTTTCATTAAAGAGCGTTGCTATTTGCAGAAAAAATTGATTGTCTAACGAAAAAATAGCCAGTTTAAGAATGTTACCTTATTTATTTCTCATTCCTAAGGCATTCAAATGTCCGAAGTTTTATTCTTCAAATATTTCTGAAAAGCCATCGCTATCAAGGCCGTCGTGTAGGCATCGGACGTAAAATAAAGAATATTTCTAACTATCGTTCCTCCCGAAAAAAACACGCCTCCTCGCCAGAAAACTTGGTTTTGCTGCGTTTGTCGCTGATTGTACAAAAACATAACGGCTCTGTCAATCAAAGGCTGCGGCACTTCTACGCCCGATTCTTGCAGATAAAGCAACGCCGTAAGTGCATACGTTGTCGATTGCAAAATATCCCGTTTGTTTACTCGTTTCCAACTTTCGTAGCTACCGTCAGGCTTTTGACTTTCGGACAAATGTTTGAGCAGCATTTTTGCCGTGGGGAGTAAGGCTTTATCTCCCGCCGCCAATGCTCGACCAACCGCAAAATGAAAATGATAACGGTTCGGATAATATACGCCCATCATGTTCCAATGTCCCTGTTTGGTGCGTTTTTCGATGAGTTTGTGGGCGGCTTCGCTGCCTTTGCTTTTGTGGAGCGAGCCTTTTTTGGTCAAATAAGTAAGCACGTTCGCATTCACGACCACATCTACATCGTTCGTTCCCCACGGAATGTACGGCACGTACGGGTGCGGGTAACAGATACTAAACGGCAAGAAAAAAATTAAATTATGGGCAACGTTTTTATGAATACCCCAATGCTCAAACGTTGCTTCTTCAGCAAGCCAAGTCATGTACGCTCCCGATTTTTTGTAGCCATGAAAAATATAATTATACCAATGACGATTCTGACGGTTTTTGTCCAAAAAACCATCAAAAACTGCGTGTTTAACCGTTTTAACGGAGTCAATTTTGCCAAAAATCTTCTCATGATACCAAATTGCTAAATTTCCGAGGGCGGTATCATCGGCATCATTGGCCACGTTGGCGGCATTATTAATGAATCGTTCCTCCATGCCGAAATTGGTCGGTCGCCTGCCCAACGGTACGGGATTTGGTTCCTTTCCCCAGCGTAAATCTCGAATGGGCGGCAGATTTTTCCAGAAATTAAACTCGTAACCTGCGGCCGTTGGCGTGGCATAACTCAAAACCTCGGGATAAACCTTTTGAAGCATGGGCAAGATACGTTTTTGGGTGGTATCGGTGAGATACATTTCGGCCAAAATATTATGAATCCCCGCCATCGTGAAGCAGTTGGAATCACGGTATCTGCTGCGAGTACCGAGCAAAAAAAAGAAACCTTTCATCTGCATATACGCCTCCCACTCGCCCGCATATTGCTTGCCTCCGATGGTTTGGGTGGTTTGGCTTTGTGCCAAATAATTGAGGCTTCGCTCAATGGCTACTCGCAACGAATCCGATGGGATTTGTTGAGAAAAGGCATTTACGCAAGTAAAAAACAGCAAAAAAAGGGATTTTTTCATAGAAGTCACAAAAAAATAGCCTCTTTCAAGGAGGCTATTCGGTATAATTGGCTGACGTTTAGCCCAACATCATGTTGTGATAAACATTCTGCACGTCGTCGTCGTCTTCAAGTTTTTCGATGAGTTTTTCTACGTCGGCGGCTTGCTCTTCGCTGATAGTTTTGGTGTCGGTTGGTACTCGCTCAAAATCTGAATGTAGCAACTCGAAGCCTTTTTCTTCCAAAACTTTTTGTAGCCCACCAAAAGCCGTAAACTCGCCGTAAATATTGATTTGGTTGGTTTCTTCGTCCAAAAAGACCTCTTCCGCTCCGAAATCAATCAATTCAAACTCCAATTCTTCGACATCGACTTTGCCATCGTTAGGGATTTTAAAGACGGATTTTCGGTCAAAAATAAAATCTAACATTCCCGAAGTACCCAAACTTCCGCCACATTTTGAAAAATAACTACGAATATTGGCCACCGAACGGTTGGTGTTATCGGTCGTACATTCGACCAAAATCGCAATGCCGTGCTGGGCGTAACCTTCATAGACCATTTCTTTGTAATCTTCCTGATCTTTCGATGAGGCTCGCTTGATGGCATTATCAACGGTGGCTTTGGGCATATTGGCCGCTTTGGCGTTTTGTATCAAAGCCCGCAAACGTGAATTACTGCCAGGATCTGTTCCCGACGACTTGACGGCCATCGCAATATCTTTGCCGATTCTTGTAAAAGTTTTTGCCATTTGCCCCCAACGCTTCATCTTGCGGGCTTTTCTAAATTCAAACGCTCTTCCCATTATGGTTGAATATAATATTTTGTTTGTCCTAAACGATGTTGCGAAATTATGAAATTTTACGCAAAAACGCACAAATATTGCTAATGCAAAATTAAGAATTAAGAGTTAGGCGTGCAAAGCATTGACTATCAGTAGATTACGTTAAATAATTCTGCCGATGAAGCCGTGCCGTACCGTTGTCTGTGTCCCCACCATAGCCGTCAGGTTACGGATTTAATTTATTACCTTTGTCTTCAAAATCGACTAATATGAATCTTGAAGATATTTCAAACTCAGTAGAGTTTTTACAAATTAATAAACTTTTAGAAGAATTCTTCGATGAAGAATATC
>JANNEN010000405.1:0-13688 GCA_031378715.1 Emticicia sp. | reverse complement strand
AAGCCTTGATAATCATCTGACTATCAAGGCTTTTTACATATTTTAGGCTATCAACCCGCAAAAGCGTTTTTGCTTTCGGCACGTTTACGCTCGTTTTCGTCAAGGTAAATCTTACGCATACGGATTGATTTTGGCGTGATTTCCAAATATTCGTCCTTCTGGATATACTCCATCGCATCTTCCAACGAGAAGTTGATTTTTGGGGCAATTTTCACGTTATTGTCCGTACCCGACGCACGCATATTTGTTAATTGCTTGGCTGTCTGTACATTTACTACAATATCATTTTGGCGATTATGCTCACCGATTACCATTCCTGCGTAAATATCTTCGTTCGGGTCAATAAAAAATACGCCTCTATCTTGTAGCTTATCAATCGAATAAGGTGTTGCTGGGCCATTCCCGCTGGCAATCAACGAGCCGTTCACACGTCCTGGAATCGCACCTTTGAATGGCTCATATGCCTTGAAGCGGTGGTTCATAATTGCTTCACCAAAAGTTGAAGTCAATACGCTCGAACGCAAGCCAATCAAACCACGAGAAGGAATACTAAACTCTAAGTGTTGCAAATCGCCTTTTGGCTCCATAATCAACAATTCACCTTTGCGTTGGGTAGCCAATTCGATTACTTTTCCTGCTGTTTCTTCGGGTACGTCCACGACCAATGTTTCGATTGGCTCCAAACGACGACCGTTTTCATCTTCTTTGTAAAGTACTTGTGGTTGTCCAACTTGGATTTCGTAACCTTCCCGACGCATCGTTTCGATGAGGATTGACAAGTGAAGAATACCACGACCAAACACCAAGAATTTATCTTCGGTGTCGCCCGTTTCTACTCTTAATGCAAGGTTTTTCTCAATTTCTTTCATCAAACGGTCACGCAAATGGCGAGATGTTACGAATTTTCCTTCTTTTCCGAAGAAAGGAGAGTTATTAATCGTAAACAACATATTCATCGTTGGCTCGTCAATCGAGATACGTGGCAAAGCCTCTGGATTTTCAATATCGGCAACGGTATCACCGATTTCAAAATCTTCGATACCCGTAATTGCACAAATCTCTCCCGAACCAACTTCGGCAACTTTCACCTTGCCAAGTCCTTCAAACACTTGTAATTCTTTGATTTTGTTTCGCTTAATTGTACCGTCAGCTTTGCAAAGAGCAATCTGCATACCCTCTTTCAAAACACCTCTGGCTACACGTCCGATAGCGATACGACCTACGAAAGATGAATAATCTAACGAAGTAATCTGCATCTGCGGCGTGCCATCAACTACGGGCGAAGCAGGAATATATTTGATAACGGCATCAAGCAACGGAACGATGTCGGTTGTTGGTTTTTGCCAGTCGGTGCTCATCCAACCTTGTTTTGACGAGCCATAGAGGCACGGAAAATCTAATTGATCTTCGGTAGCATCAAGGTTAAACATTAAGTCGAAAACCTGCTCATGCACCTCATCAGGGCGGCAGTTTTCTTTATCTACTTTATTAACAACCACGATTGGCTTCAAACCCAAGGCAAGAGCTTTGCCCAACACGAAACGTGTCTGTGGCATTGGTCCCTCGAAAGCATCAACTAACAAAATTACGCCATCGGCTAATTTCAAAACTCGCTCTACTTCACCACCAAAATCGGAGTGACCTGGGGTGTCAATAATGTTGATTTTTACGCCATTATATCTTACCGAAACGTTTTTCGACGTAATGGTAATACCACGCTCACGCTCCAAGTCGTTATTGTCCAGAATCAAGTCGCCAAATTCTTGGTTTTCTCTGAAAAGTTTTGAAGCATGAATAATTTTATCAACCAATGTAGTTTTACCGTGGTCAACGTGGGCAATGATGGCGATGTTTCTGATATTGTTCATTAAATGTAATTGTTTGTTTCGTTGTGCATCAACATTTACCATACGCAACGATAAACAAAGACGAACAACACCCTACTGAAATAAAACGCAAAAGTATGAATTATTATTGAGAAAACCTTGCCAAAAGTCGATAATCCCTTGATTATCAAATTGTTAATAAGAATAGTACAATTATTTCTTGAAAAATAATACAAGAAGATTCTTTTTATCAGTCGGGAGATTTTTTTTGGGTTATCAAGCATTTTTTTTATTGTAACTTTGTACAACAGTTTGGCAGTTGGTTTTGCTCAAATTGGGTCTTTGCTAAACAAGGTTTTGAAAAGAAGGAAATAATGATAATAAAACGAAAAAATCGTTGGTTGGGGGCAATTATCACGGGTGTTTTTGTGCTGTTGTCGAGTTCGATGTATGCCCAAAGTTACCCACACGCCACCGTTTGGTCGAGGTTGGTGTTGAGTAAGCAGGTGGGTAAAATAATCTTTACAGGGGATATTGCCTACCGCCGACAAAACGATTATCATTACTCAAAAATCAACTTTTTGGACCATCACTTACTTGATGCTCAACGCCTTACCGTCGGCTACCGTAGCAAAAACTGGTTGTTCAATTTTGGCGTTTCACGCTGGCACGCAACCCCGCTCTTAGGAAAAGAATCCGATTTTGAAAGACCCCAAACGGTTGAGTGGCGATTTTCGCCTGGTATTGAGTATTTCAAGCGAATCAATAAAGGCACTTTTCAGTGGCGAACCCAGTACGAATATCGCTCTTATATTGACCGTACGGCGGGACGTTTTCGGCAACGATTGCAGTACCGACAGCCAATCGCCAAAGATAATAATCTGATTTTTATGCAGGAATTTTTATTTGGTTCGCCCCCAAATTCTACTAAAAAATACGAACAAAACCAGATTGGCGTGACCTTCAATCATTTTTTTACGAAGCAATTAGAGTCTGAAATCGGCTATCGTTATGTTTTTAGGAGAAGGCGTACTTCTAATGAAATAGACAACGAAAATGCACTCGTAGTGGGCTTGATGTTGCGTTTGTAGCACAATTCTCCGAATTGTGCCTTCAATAATTATTTAAAGTCAAAAAAATACAAGAAAAAGCCTATTTTTCGGTTTTATCCTTGAAAAAGTGTGCGTACTTTGTTGTGTTCATTTACTCTACCAAATCTAAAAATCATGAAAAAAATATTTTTGTCGCTATTGCTAATACCAGCCGCTGTTTTTGCTCAAACGAAACCCGTAAAAATTATTCGTGACGATGCCAATAAAAAAGTTGAGGTAATGATTGATGGTAGGGCTTTTACATCATATATTTATCCTGGCCCCGATGCCTTAAAGAAAGCTGTTTTGTATCCCGTGCGTACCTCAACGGGGACACTCATCACTCGTGGCTGGCCGCTCGACCCACGCCCAGGCGAGCGTGTAGATCACCCGCACCACGTGGGCGTTTGGCTAAACTACGAGGACGTAAACGGCCATGATTTTTGGAATAATTCAAATACACCGCCCAATCCGAAGGGAGTTTATGGCACAATCGTTCACACGGGAATCAAGTCCGTAAAGTCGGGTAAAACCAAAGGGTCGCTCACTGTGACGGCCGACTGGCTCGACAAAAATGGAAAAGTCATGCTGAAAGAAACGACCACGTATATCTTTCAGGGTACTGATAATCAACGTATTACGGACAGAATCACGACCCTCACGGCTACTGATAAAGAAGTTTTGTTTAAGGACGTAAAAGATGGCACTTTTGCCATTCGACTCGCTCGGCAGTTGGAACACCCATCTACCAAGGCCGAAATTTTTACTGATGCCAGCGGTGTTGCTACCAAAGTGCCGTCCTTGGATAATACGGGCATTACAGGAAGCTATCGAAATAAGGAAGGTATTGAGGGAGAAGACACTTGGGCAAAACGCTCCGATTGGGTGAATTTGCGTGGAAAAATTGGGGAAGAAAAAATCTCGGTAGCGATTATTGATCACCCAAAAAATGTGGGCTATCCGACTTACTGGCACGCACGGGGTTACGGGCTTTTTTCGGCAAATCCGCTCGGGCAAAAGGCTTTTTCTAACGGAAAAGAAGAACTTAATTTCAAACTTGCCCCCAATCAATCAACAACCATTCGGTTTAGATTAGTCGTTACTTCGGGCGAAGTCTCGGATATTGAGATGAACAAACTTACCACTGATTTTGCAAAAGTGCAATAGTAGCAAAAAAAGAGCGAAACCATTGGCTTCGCTCACAAAACTCATTATAGGTAAAGTATTTTTGAATGTCTTAGAAAGGAAATTGAGTCTTTTCTGATGCAAAATTCGGCTGTTTTTTGCAAAAAAACTACACCATTATTGTCAAGTACTTGTGCCTCATTAACATTATGTGTAGATTTGATTTGCATTTAATGGTAATAAAGCATGAAAGTTGAATACGAAAAAATTTCTCCTGATACAGGTAGTTCATTTAGGCTGATTCATTGGAAGTCAGAAAACGACCGCTTTTTTTGGCATTATCACCCCGAGTACGAAATTGTGTTTGTCAGAAAAGGCTCGGGTAAACTTCACATCGGCGAACATCTCAAAAATTATGAGGAGGGGGAACTGGTCTTCATCGGCCCTGATTTGCCACATACGGGCTTTGGATACGGGGTCATTGGCGAACACGAGGAGATTGTGGTGCAGCTTCGCAAAGATTTTTTGGGCGAAGATTTCATGCAAAAACCCGAAATGCAGCATATCAGAGAATTGTTTGACCGAGCCAAATGTGGGCTGTCGTTTCGAGGGAAAGCCCGTAATATTGTGGCCAATAAACTTCAAAAGATGCTTACGCTTTCGCACTTTGAGCGACTCGTGGAGCTACTCAGTATTTTTCATACCCTTGCCACGGCTACCGAATTTTTGGTGTTAAATGCCGCCGATAAACGTTTCGATTTTAATCATAAAGACGAAAATCGTATAAATAAAGTTTATGAATATGTCGAGAAAAATTATCAGCAAAGTATTGATATTCAAGCAGTTGCCGACTTGACGAGCTTGACCGTGCCTTCATTTTGTAGGTATTTCAAGAAAATCACCCACATTACTTACACCGATTTCGTGAACGAATATCGTATCAATCAAGCCTGCCGTATGTTGTTTGAAAACAAGCCAATTGCCGATATTTGTTTTGAGGTGGGTTTCAATAATATCTCACATTTCAACAAAATATTTAAGCACCTAAAAGGCAAAAGTCCGAGAGAATATAAGGCTGAAATGAATACTCATTTGTAGCAAAATAAAAAATTAGTGCCGCCAAAGGTAGCACTAATTCCGTTTTCAACCGTTAAACTCTACCACTATATTCCAAGTAGTAAATATCTTTCTTTAAGTAAGACTCATCAAATGTCTGTACTTAGATACGAGTTTCACGAACGTTTAGACTTATCTAAATAACAAATTAATATGCAAGGAGTAGTATTTTAGACGAATGTCAAACCAAACGAGCCACCCGAAAAACTTCGGGTGGCTCGTTTGTGTGTGAAAAACAGGGCAGTTTCGCAAGGCAGAAATCTCAACAGAGATTTGACAAATTTTAGCCAACTCACAAAATGGTGAGCCTACCGCACCACCATAATCTGTCCGCTTTTTTTGGTGGTTTCGCCTTTGAAGTCGCTGGCTAAGATTTCATAAAAATATTGTCCTGCCGTCACGGGGGCATTTTCGTAGGTGCCGTCCCAGCCTACTTTGTAATCTTCGGTTTCAAACATTACGTTGCCCGCTCGGTTATAAATTCTCATCTTAAAGTCTTTTATAAAAATTACTTTTACCTCAAATGTTTCGTTAATATTATCTCCATTTGGCGAGAAGGCATCGGGCATAAACATCAAGAGTTTTTGGGCATAGAGTACTTCGTTGGAGTAGCTTACCAAATTATTGGTCGAAACGGATCGCACCCGAAACTTCACCACGGGGTTTGTGGGGTCGATTGTAGCAGGGTCTGGCTCAAAGCTGAGTTTTTTATCAACTTTCGAGGTCGTCAGAACTGTGCCTTTGTCATCAATTTTTTCAACAAAATAACTGTTCAATCCCATCGGAAATTTTTGGTAGTCAGTCCATTTGATACTCGAGCCCTCCAAGGTCAAAAACGACGGGCAAAAAGCGGCTGAGGTATCGGACGTAATACCGCAATTATTTTCATACGCTACTTTATAGCACTCCCGCTGGGCACTCGGCGTTGATTTTTCATCAACTACTCGACTGCCGTTACCGCCTACATTGAAAGGTTCTATCTTATTATTTTTCCAACGATAAAAATTATAGCTTTTCAAGCGTTGCCCCGTTGGCATAGTTGCCGTGATAGCAACTTTTTCTTTTTCTACCGAAACCAAAATATTTGTGATAACGGGCGGCTTGGTACTATCAACACCAATCACATTGATACTGCGAGAGGTTGATTGAACTGCACCCGACAAAGCCACGACTTGGTAGCTGTAGGCAGTACCGCAGACGGTTGGTCGATCGGTTAGGGTGTCGGTAGCTGCCCGAGTAATACTCCTAAAATTGTTATTTCCGTTTTTAGAAACCCGATACGAAATAAATCTTGCGGCATAAGTGGGCTTCCATTTCAAGAAATTTCTTTTGTCTAAAACTGTTACTTGCAAAGGAATGGAGCAACTCGAATCCGAAAATGTCGTTCGTGGACAAGCATCAGTAATGCCTATTTTGTAGCAATATTGCTCTTTATTGGCATCTTTCACGGCTATTTTCACGATATTGAGTGCCGTCGGTGGCGATACGATATTTCGGACGTTACGGAAATTGTCGGCTCCCCATTTTTGATAAACTTCAAAATTGTAATTACCGCCTACGTAACGTACCTGTATTGTATCGTTGTCTTGCACGGTCAAGCTAAATAATGTTGGCGAAACACTCCGTCCGTTTGGCGTTACGCCCTGCGTCGAGATGCCATCACAGGCGACACCCGTTTTTTTACCCGTAACCGTAATCGTGCGAGCATTGACACTGGTATAAGTATGTTTTCGAGCTACTAACGGAATCTGAGCTTTGGTTATGGTTTCGAGAGCAGAGCCATCGCCCCAGTTGATAATATATGAATCGAAATTATTGTTGGCATCAGTTGGAATATTGAGCTGGATTTGTGAGGAAGCACAGGTACTGGTCGTAAATTTGGGTAGCGTTGGCGGAGCAACAACTTCAATCGGCTGGCACACAACCGCCCTGATGGCACGACTCGTAGCATCGTAGCTTACTTGAATAAGGATATATTGCCCTGCTGTTGGAGGTGTAGCAAAATTTCGGGTGTTTCCTGCTATATAGCCTGCTGGAAATGCTGGAAATGCCGTGCGAGCAGTATTAAAAAAATACTGGATTCCTGCAAGATTACTTTTATCAGCTACACTAAAACTGCTATTAGTACAAACCGTTATTCTATTGCTACTTGTACCATCAACGGCATACTTGATGTTGTTGTAGGTAACTTCAAATTTGCCTTTGACGGTGGTAGCAGGTAAGCCCGTTGTGGGGCATTGTGCCGCCGAATGATGCACTTTTAATAAACAAAGTATTATCCAAAAGAGATTCGTAAAGATGTTTTTCATAAATAATACAGTTTAACAACAAAAGGTCATAAAATTTATCAATACAAAGTTTTAGACGAAAAAAAGTGGTAAATAGTTGCAGTATTTTGTTTTAAATCTGCTCATTTTTAAACCATTTTTCGTGAAAAGTCGGCTTAAAGTTCTCCATCTTCTGTAATAAATCCGCAATGTTGTCGGATACTATCAACAAGTTACGATTTTCAGTTTTCAAGAATCCCTCGGCCACCATGACATCTAATTGTAACAAAAGATGGTCGTAAAAACCATTGACATTGAGTAAACCAACTGGTTTTTGGTGCAAGCCAAGTTGCGACCAAGAGAGTATCTCAAAAAGTTCGTCCATGCTTCCGTAGCCGCCTGGGAGCGTGATTATGCCATCGCAGCGTTGTTCCATGAGTGCTTTTCGCTCGTGCATGGTGGCTACTTTGTGCATTTCGGGCAGTGATTTATGACCAACTTCTAAGCGGTCTAAAAAATGCGGAATAACTCCCGTCACTTGCCCGCCGTTGGCCAATACTGAGTCGGCAATAATGCCCATTAAACCCACACTTCCGCCGCCGTAAATTAGACGTATTTTGCTGGTAGCCAGTGTTTTACCAAGATTCTCAGCGGTTTCTTTATAGATTGCTTTTGTGCCAGGATTTGCTCCACAGTAAACTAAAATTGCTTGCATATTTTTGTTGTTATTGAAACGAAAAAAATAAAACCCAACGAAGCGTCGGGCTTATTTTGTTCGCTAAATTTGTCAGGAAAAAAATTTTTATTGTCAAGTGGAAAATAGGCACTAATCTCTTGCAATTTATATACTTACATGATATAATGCAAATTTTTTTCAGAAGAGGTTTCCTTGCACTATTTTTGGTAGCAATCGTGGCTCGTTTATTTGCAAATCAGTTTGGGCATTTAGGCGAGCAATCCAATATTTTGTCAGTTCGGGAGCGAAGGTGTTTTCGCCACAATGCACAAAAATATAGGCAGTTTTTAGGCCTGTTTCCAGCCAAATTGCCAAGCGGTCGCACCACTCATTGATGCGGGCGTAGTCAGTTGGGTGCAGCTCGTTGCCCACAAATCGGAGCGTTAAGTTTGGTGTTGTAAGTGTATTGTGTAGCACATCTCTCCGCCCAGCCACGTCTGTAATGACGGTTCCGACTTTCATTTCGGCAAGCATAAGACAAGTATCTGTCCAAATTTTTTCATCACGAAACCATTCTTGGTTTCTAAATTCGACCGAAACTGGGAAATTGGGCGGTAAGGCTTTCAAATAATTTTCAAGAAATTTTATTTGACGTGGATTAAAAGTAGGCGAAAGTTGCAGAAATGTCATGCCCAAATGCTCACCCAAACCCAAGACGACATTACAAAACTCAGCCGTAAGTGCCTCAGTACCAACTAATTGACGGTCGTGGCTAATGATTTGTGGGAATTTTGGACAAAATCTAAACCCGTCGGCTGCGGCATTTTTCCAACGTTGGATAGTTTCGACTGTCGGAATTTGGTAATGCGTCACATTCAACTCAATGGTATTAAACTGGCGAGTGTAATGATTGAGAAGTTCTTTTTCTTTGGCGTTGTGCGGGTAAATTTTGCCAATCCAATCTTTATTTGCCCAAACGGGCGGGCCGATATAGACAGTAGATTTTTGGTTTTTCGGAGCTAAATCAAGCGTCTTTGCTGTCAATTGGTTGTCAGGCGGAAGACTAAAATCTACGTCTGAAAGGTCTTGAAGTTTTCCGAAATCCATGGTTCAACGAGCGATTTTATAAATGTATGGAACAATTATTTGCATCAGCCCATTGTTTGGTATTTTGATACAATAATGTTTTAGCGAACAGGTCATTTCCGAAATTTGTTCTGAATATACTTGCCACAAACTCATTGCTGACATTATTTGCAGTTCCTTTTACTCTTAAAAATTGAGAAAATGCTTCAATAAAATCATGCCCATTACTCAACTGAAAAGCATTAGGGTTACTACTTTTTAGGGCATCTATTTTGGAGCGTACGATTGCAATATCTGTAATATTCGCATTTGGGGATTTTGACAAAAGCCTTCTATAATATTCCTCAAAATCAATGTTGTTATTTGTAAATGAGATTATATCTTGAAAGCCAGTTTTTTTGAAATTAATTCTTAAATCTTCAATATCGTTCAGCCATTTCAGTAGCGATATTTCTTTGATTATTTCAAAAAAATTGCCCCTAATTACGTTGTGAGCTTGTTTTGGTGATTTTGTGAATTCAAAAATAATCGAACTAAATACTTCGTCTTCCGCAATTAAAGACATCTCAATGTCATGAAAATCTGTCAGAAATATATTCGGAATTGTATAAGGGACGGTTGATAAGTGAGTAAAATCAGCATCTCTAATTCCTATAATTAATGCGTGATTTGGTACTAATTCACCAACACATTCTTCCAATTTTAGCTTACCGCCTGGGATATTTTCAACCTTGCAATTATCCAAATTGAATAGTTTTCTGAAAAGTCGAATATCGGTTTCGCCTTCAACAAACACAAATACACGCCCTCGACTATTAGGGTGCGAAATGTCAAGCCGTAGTTCGTTTAGTTTATCTTGATAGCTTATATCTTGCTGATTCATTAAGCGGCTTTTGTTTCAAGATTGTAAACTAAATCCCATCTATCATTGATGATTGAAGGTGAATGTGTGGCAATCAGAACTTGAATCTTTTGAATTTTAATTATTTTCAATAAATCACTCAAAAATTCTTTTTGCCAAGTAATATGTAGCGATATTTCGGGTTCGTCAATGAGTACAAGCACATTGGGTTTTACATTAAAAATCAATTCATAAAGCAAAACAACCTCATGTTGTTCACCCGAAGAAAGTTGGCTAAGGTCTAATTCTTTATTTTTGATAGTTTTAAAGAAAAAACCTTTATCTCGACTAATATTTATTGATTTGAAAGTAAAACGTCTTTCATTCAAGATATTTGTAAAAAGTTCGAGTTTTTCTAATAAAGCATCAAAAACGCCTAATTTTAGCTCAAAATCCTTCAAATATACTGAAAGTGCCTTTGCATCTTCTTCACTAAATGTTAGGAATTCTTGCCTGCTTTCATACAAGCCAAATTCTGTTAGTTTTTTTTGTTTTGTTTTGAGAATACTGTATCTCCTTTCGTATTCCTCTTTACTTAAAATATTGGTTTCACTGCGTAATCTACTTGGGTAACTACTATCTAAGTCTTGTGTTTGAATAAATGATTTTTGTGAAAAGTCTGAAATCAATATTTTCAAATCTTGTGAGTAAGTTTTAATGCTTTCAATCATTATCGTTTGTTCTTCTCGGTCTTCACGATAATCTTGTACTTTTTTAAGTAAACGCTGTTCTTGAATAAGATGAACTTGAATAGAGTCTAAGATTTGATTAATTTTTTCAGATGTAGTTATTATTTTTTCATCAGGAAAGAAATCATAGTTAAAAATATTGCTTTGCCCTCTCATTAACCACCTTTCGTCTTCTATGTGTTGCTGATTTCTTGTAAGTAAATTGTATGTTTTTTTATCTTTTCCAATGTTTGAATAGTCAAATTTTTCAAGAATTTTATTATTTTGAGTAAACAAAAAATTTACTATGAAACCTTCATCTTTTGTTGATTTTGATATTAGAATGGAAATATTATCATCTAACTCTAAGGTTATTTTATCAAAAACCAACTTCTGAAAAAACGAAAAATTTCTGTTAAATAAGTTAAAAATAACATTCAAAACCATCGTTTTTCCAAAGCCATTAGGTCCTGTGATGATTAGTACATTTTCGCTGTTATTAAATGATATGTCGTAATTGAAAATTTCAAACAGGTTTTCAATTTTTATTGAGTTAATTCTCATTCGTCTATACTTTTATAATATTCTCCAAAATTAACAAAATTACTTAAATAACCACTCACTCCCCCAAAACATAAACCCTACATTCATGTTGCCCGCAATACTCGCCCGTACCAAAAATAAACTGCAAAGGATGGTTGAAAGTTGCTTCTCGTAAGGCGTTTTCGTCGATGCTGTTTTCGGCATCAAGGTTTGCCACAAAAACGTACTTTGGGTTGTCTTGTAGCTTCCAAATCATCAGTTTTTGAGTTTCGGTTGGTTCGAGTAGCCACCTTACTTCACGGGTTTTTATTTCGTCCCAAATGTTTTCTACCAACGAATGTAAGGCTTGAAATAAAGCAAACTGCTCGTGGTTTTTTCCCCAAACAAATGATCCGTGCGTAACTTTATCAACCTCATTGTTGTCCCTAATGTCAAAAACGTAGAGTTTGGTATATTCTTCGTTTTGTCCTCTTTCGATGTGCAGGTTTCGGGTTTCAAAACCTAAACCAACGTAGCTTGGCATATCGGTTAGAAATAGCGAAACGAACAAACGCAAATGATTGGCAGTACGATAAAATTCATCAAAACGAGGGTCGTCTTTATCGGCAGTCATTACGCTATAATTTGGAGCGAATCGTCTGGTAGTCAGTAGTTTATGGTAATTTACAAACTTCTCCATGTAGTCTTTTGAGCCAACGACTGTCCCTTGCAAATCGCCCAAAGTTGAGTCGGCTTCGATGGCTTCCAGGTGGTCGAGTTCGTTGCCGTAGCCCATCACGTTGGGTTCGGCCAGAAAGGTTTCGGCAAAGAACCCAAAGTGTTTAACGCCTTGGTTTTGTACAAATTTCTTAACCGCCATTAATGGGTCATAATAGGCATCAATTTCCTTCGGCACGCCCGCTGGTCGGGGTTGGACGTGGGCCATATCGCCCCGCATAAAATCAAGGTTATAGGCTTTTTGGCAGTCATAGACCTTCTGAAAAAAGTATGTCCAAGCGTGTTTATTTGGGTTTTCAAAATCTAATTCCCAATTTGTATTATCGTCCTTTGAGTGATAAAATTTATAGCGAGCCAGCGGTCCAAAAACCCTTGACATTGCCTGCGGTTCGTCAAATTCGTAGGTGTACCAACGGTTGCCATTTTCATCAATAATAAAATCTTCGGCGTTGATATGCAAGCCACGGTAGGGCGGAGCCATTGTCATTGGCAAAGTTTCGTAGCCTTGATAAATCATTTCGTGCATCAATTCGATTCTTCTTCGCAAACGCCCTTGGTAATCATCTTTGTGTCCGAAAATAATTTCAAGGCGTTGGGCATCAGTCAAAATTGGTATTTCGGGCGAGAAAAGCGTATTTTTTGAGTACGAAATCGGCGTGCCATTGGCGGTGCCATTTCTGCCTAAATAATGCCAAATAATTTCTTCAACATCCCGATAGATATTTTCGGAATTGCTCGTAATTCGACCGCCGACACGCTTTACCCATTCAAAAAAACGGGGATAAGCAAGTACCATTTCCGAAAAACGGTCGGTGTGCGGAATCACGTCCATACCCACACTTTTGCCCATTGCGTGTAAGATATTGACCACAAATTTGAGTTGTTTTTCAACAGTATCTAACGTTGGAATAGCCGCCGATAATTCAGCACTAAAAAACGCAGGATTGATGTTAAAACTTGTCATGCCGTAAAGGCTTCCCACTACGCCAGGCTCCCAAATGGGCAATAAATGAATAGAATCCTGCGATTTTGGAATCGTGAGGGCGTATTTTAGCACATTAAAGAAAGTACCAATCGTCCGAACATTAATGCCCACCATGTTCGATTTTTTGAGCCACGAACCGTCCGTATAATGGCTCACGGGGCTGTCAATGCTTTGCTGATTGTCTAAGGCACGTTGAAGAATGTCGCTACCGAGTCGGCGTTGCAAAATATCCAAAACATCATAGACATTGAGCTGTACGGCAATTTCGGGCAAAAGGTTTTTGATGTACGACGTTTGGTGCGTAGTATATTTATCTTTGTATAAATAATGATGCTGACGCCACAAATCGAACATCGACGTTTGTGTATAACTGTCATTTATCATCGAATTTCATCATAGGTCATGCACAAAGTTATAAAATAGTGCCAAAATAAAATGATTTAGGCTAAAAAAGTATTTTGAAATCGTATGTGGGGACACTGACAATGGCAGACAAAACAAAAACACCTCATCTGAAAATTTCAAATGAGGTGTTTTTGTAACTAATGCAATAGGAATTAAGTTTTTGACAGTTTAATATTTTTCAATTTTTCAGCTTTGCAAAAACCTTTGAATTTCCATTTCAACGGTTTTAGCAAGCAACTGTTATAAAAAGCGATGTACTTTTCTATTTTTTGATTTAGTTCT
>JANNEN010000333.1:0-2515 GCA_031378715.1 Emticicia sp. | reverse complement strand
AACATTGTCTAAAAGTGCTTTTTCAGCATCAATTTTCAATAAATATTCCGATTCACGCTTATAGTTTGATTGAATAATAGTCAAAACCTCCTTGCGGAATTCCTCTTCCGAAGTAACCTTGTCTTCGCCCAAAATTTTGTCAAAAAATGCTTGGTTCATTTCCGCTGGGGCGGTGCGAGTGATGTCTTCAATCACAAAGGAAACTTCACCCGTTAAACCAGTTTTGTTACCCGTTGCCAACTCAATTGATTTTTCATCTACAAAAGTATTTTGAACATCAAAAGTTAGGATAGCTTCTTTGGCAGCACCGATAAATGTGGCTTTTGCTTCATCCTTAATTGATTTCATCGGAATTGCCGATTTTTCCGTCCATTCTCCTTGCGTGAAAGTTCCGAAAATCATATCGCCGTCTTCAACAGAATCTGGATTAATTTGCTCGCCACCATTTTTCATGATGTTTTCTAAAGTTTCATTCAATTCTTTCTCTCCCGCTTGAATATCATACGTTTTCACGGCTGGAATTTTATCAAAATCAACCGTAAATTCACCCGATAAACCAAGATTATATGAAAATTCAAAATCTTTCTGACTGTCCCAATCAATTATTTCTTGTTCGTCTTGAACTGGCATTGGGTCACCTACGATGCTTAAACTATTTTCACGAATATATTCTTGAACTGTTTTCCCTAATAATTGATTGATTTCGTCAATTAAAAGAGATTTACCATACATTTTTTGTATTAATTGAGCTGGCACCATTCCAGGGCGAAAACCCTTAATGCTTGCTTGTTTACGGTAATCTTTTAATTTTTTATCAACTTGGGGTTTATAATCTGCTTCTGCGATTGAAACGACCAAACGAGCGTTTACATTGGTACTTTTTTCGAGAGAAATGTTCATCTGTTATATTTCTAATGTTGAAATTCTGGATTTGTAATTAAAAAAGCCCTTATAACCGAGTGGGTTAAAAGGGCTATAATTTGTATCATTTATCTAAGAAATTACTGCTTACTGATAACTACTTACTGATAAAGAAAATGTACGGGCGAAGGGACTCGAACCCCCATGCCTCACGGCGCCAGATCCTAAGTCTGGTACGTCTACCAATTTCGCCACGCCCGTATGCGTAAAGGAATTGTCCCTTGTGGGAGTGCAAAATTAGGAATACCTTTTTTTAATTGCAAATGGAATGAGGAAAAGTTTTTATTAATTTAATTACCGCATTACCATTAAAGCCTTCACCAACGGTTCTGAACCTGTATCAACCTTCACAAAATACTTTCCAGAAGCCATGTTGCTGACGTTTATCTGTATCTGTGTACGTGAAAGTCGGGTTGGATTCGTGTTAAAACTGCGTCCATACGCATCCGTAACTATCAATTCCGTATTATTTCGGGCAAAAACTTCTGATTCAATAATTGTATCGTTTTGGGCTGGATTTGGAAAAATATTTAATTCCGCCAAAGGTGCTTCGGTTTCGTTTCCTAAGACTTTGGTATTCTTGAAAATATCCGAAGGCTTAAAAGTTTGGTCTAATAAAATAGATTTCACCGAAGTAGCACTTGCTCCCATCCAATCTTGAAGTATGGCAGCATAAACCTGCCTAAAATCGTTTTGCAAAGGAACATTCAAGTTGCCCGTACTACCACTCAAAGCCTTTAAATCAGGGTTTTTGCCGATAATTTGGGTTTTCACGGCATTCCCAAAAACGAACAATGGCGATGCCCATCCGTGGTCTGTTCCTTTACTACCATTTGAATTAGCTCTCCGTCCAAATTCAGAGAACGTCATTCCTACCACTTTATCTTGAATTCCTTGTGCTTTCAAATCATCCATAAAAGAGGTAATTCCTTCTGAGATTCTTTGCATCAACGTAGCGTGTCCGCCCGTTGAATTATCGGTAGCACTCACTTGATTTTCGTGGGTATCAAATCCGCCCAAAGTCACATAATAAATTTTTGTTTGTAAACCTCCATGAATCAATCTTGAAACGATTTTCAATTGGTCTGCCAAAGGATTATTAGTGGGATAAGTCACCATATTTTTCCCCTTTGCTGAGGCTACTTTCAATTGACCTGCATACGCAAAAGATGAAATTTGTTGTTGCCGCACAAAAGCCGTGTATTTCCCTCCTGGGGTATTTGGCAGTGGACTTGGACTAATGTTTGGCTTATCTCCTACGATGGTCGCAAAAGTATCTGGATTCTGAATGGCAAGGGCAGAAGTAATGGAAGCAGTATTAAAAATCGTTGCCGAGATTGATGAAATCTGAATCGCCAAGGGGTCTGGATTTGCCGTACTTGGATAACTATCTGGAAAACCTGGATAGCGGTCACTTACGTATCTCCCCAACCATCCTGACGTTGAAAGTTTATCAGAATCAACCCCCGTAAACCAAATATCGCTGGCTCGGAAGTGTGAAAAACTGGGTACAGGATAACCCGCTGAATGAACAATTGACAGTTTCCCTTCGTTAAAAAGGGTCTGCATACCCGTCATAGAAGGGTGTAATCCC
>JANNEN010000282.1:0-17188 GCA_031378715.1 Emticicia sp. | reverse complement strand
CTGTCATTGGCGGTACGTCAATTACACGTCATTGAGCGAAGCACAATTACGGTTTTGTTTATTCTTTGCTGTCATTGGCGGTACGTCAATTACACGTCATTGAGCGAAGCACAATTACGGTTTTGTTGCCCGAAATTAGGTTCACTCTCCATCGGTGGAGAATAGATATGTTCACTCTTACCCAGGTACGAACGAAATTAAAATTGTACATTTTTAATTGTACATTTGCAACTCACATTTAAACAAAATTTGAAATGAGAAAAGGAATTAGAGTGGGATTAAGTACGGCTTATCTCTTGATTAACGTACTATTTGCAACGGCTCAAATTGGTTATGAGCGGGGGCGAATAATTGAAATAAAGGATGGGGACACGGGCGTAATTTTGAGCAACCTTCGAAAGTCGGTTTGCAGATTTCAGCACGTTGATAGCCCCGAAAAGCGACAACGGTGGGGGGCGGCTTCGACCGATTCAATTAAGGGGCTTTTGTTGAATAAAGTTGTTGATTATAACTACTTAGGATTGGACCTTTACGGTCGAAAAGTGATTGTAATTACGCACGTGAATAATAAACCGATGCGTGTTGATAGTGTTATGATTGTACGGGGTTGGACTTGGCACAATGCCCAATTTTGTAACTGCATTCAGGGCAAAGATTGGCAACGGACTGCACAGTGCAAAAAACTTGGAATTTGGCATAATTCAACTTTGAATTGCGAACCTGTAAGTAGTAGCCGTAATGGTCAGCAAGATATGGGACAATCCCCTCTTTTGCAAGAAGTTGAAAACTGCCCACCGATTGAACCCTGGACTTACAGGCGTCTATCGAGACGTGACAAGATAATTTACGATAAATGCCAATAATTTTGTTTATGAAATAAAATCTGTACGTTTGTGATATTATTGTTGCATAAACAACAATTATATATAATTTTTAAACTATAATTCTACAAAAAATGGCTAATTTAACTGGTGCAATTCAGTTCCAAGGCTCGCTTGGTAACATCACCGCCACTAAGGGCGGAGTATTAAAAATGAAGGCTCCGTCTCGCACGGTGAATGCCGCTCGTACACTCGAAAACAATTCGGAATTTGGCATTATCAACGTGGCAAAGAAAATCTTTATTGATTCGATGCGTTCAATTCTCGGCAGAGTTCCTTTGCCTGTTCACAACCGTTTGACACAAGCGTTTAACGAAATCAAGATACTTGATGGCGTTTCAGTTCGTGGACAGCGTGGCGTTTTAGATGCCGAATGTGAACTCTTAAAAGGTTTTGACCTTAATGGAATTCCGATGGACAGCGTGTTTTATCCGTATTTGAAAGCAACGGTTGACCGTGCAACTGGTCAGAACTCTGTTTTGATTCCTGCTTACAGTCCGCTCACTGATTTAGTTGCTCCGACAGGCACAACTCATTATCAGTTCAAAGCGAAAACGGTTGCGATCACTTTTGAAGGTCAGGGTGTAATTGAAGCGGTTGAGCAGAAAGGTGCTATGTTGGCTTTGAACGGTGCAAGCGTAGCGGCTACGAGCTTGGCGTCACTTGATTTAACCGCTGGAATCGGTGGAGTGATTTTCGTCGCTGCTGGTATTGATTTCTTCCAAGAGATCAACGGAGTAAAGTATGAACTACAAAATGGCTCATTCAACCCGACAAAGGTTCTTGAGGTAGTTTCGTAGTTTATCGAGTACAGTTTTCAGCCCCTACCTAATCTAATTAGATAGGGGTTATTTTTTTAACTTCAAATTTAATTTTTATCATGGCAAAGCAATTCAGAAAAGTCGGAAATTTGTTTTTATTGACCGATGGCGGTCAGACTATTAAACAATCCCTTGGGGTGTTGTCGGTGCTTGATACGCTTCTGGACGAATACGAAGCAAATGGAATTGTGGTGGATACGGTTTTGGGTAATGTCGGCAAACCGTCACATTTCGGGGTATCGCTGACAAAATTGGGGGTCAGTTATGTAGTAAAGATTGACACCTCGGAAACTATTTATGTTGGATTTGAACCTGCAATCAGGGCGTTTACGAATGCTTTCAAGCAAAGAAAGTACGGTAATAATTCGGCAAACTATTACATTGCGTTCGATGGCACAGCTCCGATTGGTGGAATGGGTACGGGTGGAACTGGAACTATTGGCGGAACGGGCAATACTTCAACTGGTGGTGGAACTGCACCGACTACGGCTCAAATTATAGCAGCTCTAAAGGCTGATACAGGCTTCATGGGTCAAGCTGAGGGTAACGCAGGATTACCGGGACAGGACGGCACCGATGAAACGCAGGACGTGAAAACCGTTATGGGTGTGCCGTACAGTGTTTTGGTGACTGATGATGTTGTGATTGTGAAACATAGTGACGATGGTATGATTGCGGTAACGTTGCCTGTGTTGGCTGTTGGTGAAAGTTTTGATTGCAAAATCATTTGTCAAAACGGTACTGGAATGAATTTGGTACTGCCTTCGGGTGCAACGGCTCGTAATTCAAGAAATGAAGTTTTGAGTAGTTTAATGTTCTTAAATGGTGATGTTGTTTCGGTGTCCGCAGTTGGTGTGAACACTGGACTTGTGTTTTCAGTAGTTAAGTCATTTACTCAAACTGATATTCAAAGTAACGGTTTCGTTCCTTATCAGAACGATACAATCCCGAACTATCAGCCACAACAAGGGCAACCAAACGCAGGTACAACGATGCTCATAACAAGGCAACACATTGGGAAAACGATTGGACTCGTTGATGAGGATTTAGATTTGTTCGTGCAAACGCCCGAAACAGGTTGTTTCTTTATCGTTCGTAGTGCAGGGTGTAAGGTTCGGATACGTGGGTTAAATGGGGTATTTGAAACGGTTATTGGTAGTGCTACTACTGGGTCGATGTTGTTTGTCAATTTGGCGAGCGGTAACGTTACGTATTTTTTTGAGTTGTCGGCGGGGGCTGTGGTTACTTTGCCAACTCCCCGAACATTATCCGAAGCAATTTCAGCGGGTGTAGATTCACAAAGTGATTATGCTTCTCATTCGAGTGTAAAATGGTTGAATACAAGACTTAATCGAGAATTACAAAATTTGGGTGAATCAATGGACGAAGTAAGGACTGATTTCACACAACTAACACAAGATGTGAGTCAGTCGATTTCTTTACTTCAAGTGCCTGTGCCTCTTTTTATTAGAAATGATGGTCAGAATACTGCAACAATAAATTTATTAAACTATACTGATAAAATCTTTGTGGGTGTTGATATTTCCGACCCTGTTTTAGTAAAGTGCAACCCGTCAAGTTTTCATAACAAAGTAGTTCAAATTTACGTTTCTGGGTCTTCGCTTCAACTTTTACTTCCCGATGATTCAGTTGGATTGACTATAAGTGCAGGAGAAACACGTTTTGTGTCTTTTAGAAATTTAAGTTTTGATTTTGTATAAAAAATAGACTTCAACAAAAAAGCCGTAACAAATACGGCTTTTTTTAGGAGCATGATTAAACCTCGACCCGAAACCGTGTAACGGTTGGGGTTGGGGTTTTTGTTTTTGACCCGTTCACCGCCCCCCGAGGTGGGCTTTTTCAGCCCGACGACGGGGGCATAGTGGCTTGTCGAGAAGCGGCAAGCCTCGTGAATAGTCAATGCCGCCCCCTAAGTTGGCTGACGGCACACCGCCCCCGTTTAAAAGGGGCGGGGGGCTGACAGCCGACAATGGGGGCAATGCTACTGGTCGAGAAGCGTGTTGGCTTGCAGAATGGCAATAATCGCCCCCGAGGTGGTTTGTGTAGCTTGTCCCTACTGAAAGTGGGCAGGCTACACAAACCGCCGACGGGGCATGATGGTTCGGAGTATAAAACAAAACCCCTGCCAAAGGCAAGGGCTGTAACGGTAAACACTTATTTCCTAAAAAAAGACTTAATAACTGATTTAAACCGTTGCAAAAGCTGGGACGGGGTTATGGGGTATAACACCATTAGGACCATTGATAGTATGAGCAAAAATATTGTTTCGGGTGTCGGGGGTGTTTGCATAAATGGGGCTGTTTAGAATGTCATTAAAAAAACCGTTTCTGTGGGCGTGCTTCATCAGTTGCAAATATTTCTTTCGACCGTCTGCAATTTCAGACTCTGCAAAATCAACTCGAAAAACCTTGAACGGCTCAACCTTTTGGACTCCGATAATAACAAAACGTTTGCCCTTGGTTGCGTCTAAGTAAAAAGCCGCTTGGCGGTTGTAGTTGAAGTTCAGACAATTTGCTCTAAACTGCTTTTCTGTTTTGGCGGACGTGGTTTTGAAGTCGAATAGAAACGAACCTTTAATTATACCGTCTATCAAAGACTTGCAAGGTAAACCCGTCTGTGGCTCTGTCCACAAAAAAGACTGCTCACGCTTGGACCATTTGCACAACCAATTGGCATAATGATTCTGGCGAACTGCCGAAGCTGCGTTTTTAGCCTGTAAAATGTCCACGGATTCAGGGTAAACAATGGCTTCTTTTGGCTCTAAAACAAGGCTGTGTACGACTTTCCCGAAGTCGTAAGCCTTTTGTATATCTCCGTATGATTGCAGATTGAAAATGTGTTTTTCGTACTCTGAAAGCAAGGAGTTTGAAACTGCTGGGTGTTGGTAATAATTCATTTGAATAGTTCGGGGTTTTGTTCAGCACTTGATATAAATTCAAGTGCTGAACGAGTGAATAATTACTGTTCAATTTGCTTTTTGTGTTGCTTGATGTTTTCTCTAAAAAAAGAACCTTCAAACATCTGATAAACCGCCTTTTCGGTTAGGGTGTCAAGGTTATAGGGATTGATTAGGCTTTCTAACTGTTGTAATTCTTCAACCTCTTTAACGGGTAAAATCTCATAATCAAAAACGGCTAAGGACCATTTTTTATCTCCGTCCCCTTTTTCGGTTGATGAAACTTCAAGTACAACATCTAATAGGCTCAGGTCTTCTAAAAACAATTCACGCTGTAAGCTAATCAGGGCATTGCAAGATGAATTACTGAACATGATCATTGAAACAGAATCGAGGGAATCAATGAAAAACAGTTCTGCCCATTGCTCAAATTTTGGCTCTTGTGTAATTTTATCCTTACGATTGAAAAGGCAATCTTTGAAAAAACGAAAAGCAATGGGGGTGAATTTAATACTTTTGACCTGTTTCGGCTTGCCTTTATCGTCTATTTCAATAATAGGATTTTCACCTATTTTTATATTTCCGTTGCTACCGTCGAAACGATATTCTTTCGGACTGCCCGTAATGTGTTTTAGTACATTAACTTCTTTGCCACGCTCTGAAATTTTCGTAACAGGTTTAATTTCTCCCGTTTCTTCGTCTGTGAAAAAATACTTTGTGTTCATGATTGAAATTGAATTTATATGAAAAAAATGTTTAATTGAGACCCTAAAAAATGTTTTAAAACATAGCTCGAAACCGTCTTATCTGCTTCCGTTTCGTCTTCGTGAAAGACTGCGTAAATACCTTCCAATTCTGTAATGAAAAAGGTGTGAAACGTGGCGAACTTTACACCACGTTCCAGAAATTTGACCGTGTGAACCATATTAGTAAGTCATCTTCCCTGCTAAAAACTGTTTTAAAATCTCTGACGGGGTTAATTGCTCGGTGTCGAGTGCGTAATTAACGAACCTCAAAAGTAATTCTCTGTCAAGTCTGAGGAGCGTTTGCCGAAAGTCTGAAAGGTTGCCATTTTGGTAATTATCAAGCATTGTTTGAAATTTCGTTTCCATTTTTGTTCTGTTTATCGGTTAAATTTTGAGTTAAGTAATGAAGCAATGAAAACCATATTTGCCTGTCGTTGTGCTTCGGACCTCTTATTGAAAACCTGTAAATTCTCAATACTGTTACCTGTAAATTCCCCGTTTATGTACTGAGTATCAGGGCAGAAAGAAACCGTAACTGGTGCTTGATTTAATGCAACACGACTACTTGCAAACACGAAATTAGATAGCTGTAAGCCGTCATAATTGGCATTGAAGTACGAAAGCCCTCCTTGGGGGTTATCGCAACGTATAAGGGTTGTTTTCATCAGTAAACGAGGGGAAAAAGTGAAATATCAAATGCGGTAGTGCAAACCTTTTGAATAGGTAAAATCATTAAATTAAGCTGTGACAAAACGGCATCTTTAACCTTGTCAAAATCTTCCTCGGTGCAAAACAAAATATCGTTGTGGCATTCATCAGGGCGGAACGATTGGAACTCAATCGAAAATTCTGAATCTAATTTTGGGCAAAAAGTAAATGATTCCCATTTGTAACCATTTGTAACTTTTGTGCATTTGATAACCTGTAAAGGCTGTCGGCTGAAAACGTGAAAAGTAGTCATTTTTATAAGTGTTTGTTTGTCCCTTTTTGTTATACAAATATACGAAAATAAATGTATATAAGTCAAGCAAATATGTATATTTATTTTTGTATAATTAAAAATAAATATATAAAAATAAATACATATAAATTAGGATATGCAGAAATAAATACGTATATTAGTGTAACGAAAGGGGGTAAAAACACCCCAAAAAACACTAAAACGATGAAAATTGCAGTAATTGGAAGCCGAACCGCAACGGCAAAACACTACGAAGAACTAACGGCACGTTTGGAAACGCTGAACGCCACGGAAATAATAAGCGGAGGGGCTGATGGGGCGGATGCACTGGCCGAACGCTACGCACTCGAAACAGGCACTAAGCTAACTACCTACCTACCTGACTGGAACAAATACGGGAAAGCGGCTGGACCGATGCGAAATCAAGATATAATAAATGCGGCTGAAATTGTGGTGGCACTTTGGGACGGCGTGAGCCGTGGGACGGCTGATAGTTTGAAAAAAGCTAAGGCACAAAGAAAGAAAGTAGGGATAATATGGATTTAAAAATGCTCTGAAAAAAAAGATTGGATAGGGGCGGCCAAACTAAGAAGACCCCAACAAACTAACTTTTAAAAATGCTCTGAAAAAAAAAGGACGAGGCGAATAGGGAGGGACTAAGAAGACCCCAAAGGACAAAACCCACTACTAAAGCCACACTACCTTTAAAAAAACACCGCCCCCACGGGGGGCCCGCAATGGCGGTAAATAAGTCACGAAAGTAACATGAAACATTCGACCGAATAAATCAATAAGTCCACAGTCCGCTACGAAACCCCCTGCCAAAAATAACTGATAAAAACACATATAGGCAGGGGGTTGAGAATAAACTGCACACAATCCGAACAATTAGCCTTGCACTTTTGCCGTGTAACTGGCAAAGTGTCTTGGCTATAAACTAAGAGAAGCGGTGCCTTTTTCGGCACGGCTGAACGGTACATTGACCGCTTAATTTCACACGTTCACAGTCCTATACGAAGCCCCCCGACAAAATAACTGAATCAACATATAGGAGGGGGGCTGAGAATTTCACAAGTCACGGAATCAGATTCGGCTTAGGGATAGTAGCGGAAAGCCCGCAGGGAGGGAGGCACGACCGACCGAGGACTTGTAGCGGATAGCCCGACCCAAAGGGTAAGCCCCAAATCAAACACTAAAAACGTAACAACCGCTAAACCTGTGAACTATGAAAGTCACGGAAAGAACGACCGTGCCGACCAATAAGGAGGAGTGTGAGGAACGAACGCCCGACGATTGGACGGCGGGGGCGTGGTCTTGTGGGCGGGAAACTATGAAAGCCAAAAAACTAAAATATCAACTCGTACATTTTTCTGCTTATAAACCAAAATCCGAAGCAAATAGATGAAACTATAATTAAGACAAGCCAAATGATTGCTTTGTCTTTCAAATTAGACTGGTAACTACGGGGGCGTTTTTTACGGTACATGATTCGAATTGTTTCTGCAAACATAATCAAGATAATAAAACTATCAAAATTTAAGCTCAAACATTAACTACACGGGCATTTTAGTACATATCCAAGACAATCTCATTAAATCAGAAATAACGTGCTTTAAATCAAAGTTTTTATACAACAAAAAGTATATAAAAAATGTACTATATTTGAACTTTAATTTAAAACAAAAATTCAATGAAAAATTTAATGAAAATTGTTGCGATGTTGCTGTTTAGCATTTCCGTAACTGCTCAAAGTGGACTGTCGGAAGTAGGCACTTTTAACGGTTCAAATGGTGAAAAGTTTCCCTTGTACCTTTATGGTGTCATTGTACAACAAACGCCTGATGGTAAAGCACTTGTCCCACGAGGGGCTAATTTTTTGACGAACGGCATGGTAAATTCAGATAAACAACATCTGTCGAATCTACTAAAAAGCACTTGGTCGGAGTTTGGTGGACTGGCACAACCTAAAAACGTTCCTTGTCCTGCTGGGTATCACGTTCGATGGGTTTACGATAAAACGTACAAAGTTACTACGTTACTGTTTGTGAGAGATGGTGAAATTATTGATGGGTCATATTCGACTGAAACCGAAGCAATTCAGTACAATAGTACATCTGCACCAATACCAACAAGCATTAAAAAACTTCCAAAAGTGGGTTGGGCAACTGGTCAAGTGGGAAGTTTTCACGGGTCACGTTATGAAACTTATTTGGGCGAACTCCCGAACGGGGTTTCTGAATTTCGGTTCACTGGTCAAAATGTAAATTACCCCGAATTTGACACACGAAAGAAATCAACTGATGAGATGAGTATTATTGACCTGCCGACACATTCGATTATAAATTTTGCAGGAACTGATTTTGTGTCAGCGATTGAAATGAAACTTACCGACGATTTGGGTAACGAAGTTTGGTATTTGTACGACACAAAGGGGGGCTATCATCCTTGTATAAACCGTAAAAACTGTGAATCTCAGCTACGTGGAAATAATCACCCAGACGATGCCAGTCGATGGGTCAAACACGGCAATTATCAACTTTGGGTTAAAAATCATTCACTTGATAAACGAGCGGTTCAAAGAATAGATTTTGGCACGACAAACGGCGGAAATGTTTCAGAACGTGATTTGGCTCCTGGACACGAAACGAGTTTTGGTTTCGATATTGGCAAGTTGGAAAGTGGGAGTTACAAATTAAATTGTAACGTGTTTACTGCAAATGGCAAGTAGAAGAATAACAGCGTGTCACACTATTTTAGAAACAGCTTGGCACAGGGCGGAAACAAAATGGCTTGAACTTTACCCGAATGAGCCTAAACCGTTTTTAACTTGCACCTATCGAAGCAATGAGGAACAAAACCAACTTTACTCACAGGGTCGAGTTACCAGAGGGATAAAAGTTACGAATGCCCGGGGCGGTGAAAGTCCGCATAATTTTGAACCTTGTTTTGCTTTTGATATTGCGTTTATTACTTTGAACAAAAAACTTGATTGGTCGGAGGTGTTGTTTAGAAAGTTCGCTGAAATAATCAAGGGTATAGACAAAAAAGTAGAATGGGGTGGCGACTGGGAAAGGTTTCGGGATAATCCACATTTTCAACTAAAGGACTGGAAAGTTTATAAAAATCAACCTTAAAAATTTAGAACGATGGCGGAACAATTAATATCAAAATCCTTGGAGATGGGGTTTTCAATGGCTTTACTGCTTGGGGCTGTATTGTGGTTTAACAAGCGAAACAATCAGAAAGAACTGGAATTAAAAACGATTCACAAAGAACAAATTGATGAACAAAAGGCAATGACAAAACAAGTCATGGAGTTGCACGAAAAGACTTTGACCACGATTGCAAATAACACCGAGGCGTACAATAGAATGTCTGATTTTCTGATTGATGCAATGGATACTAAACGGGCAAAACGATGAAACGAATATTAATTTGGGCGACGACACTTTTAGTTACAAATGCAGGTTCATGGCTTTTTCGGGGTTGCGAAATATCGAGACAAAGGGACGAAATCAAAGTTTACGCTGCGACAATAAAAAAGGATTCGGTTTTGAAATCTGAACTTAGTTCTGAAGTTGAAAAGTTCCGACAAAAAGATTTGAGCAATCAGTTTTTTATTGACAGCAAAGAAACGGTTTTGATTCAGATGAGGAATATAAACCGTGAGCAAAATAAAGAACTTATCTACCTACGGGAATGGAAGCATAAAGCTGAGATAAACGGCATTATTACGGACACTGTGAGGGTTAAAAAGAGATTGTTCCGAAAGGGATTTAAGATTGTTGATTAAAGTGGTTAGTTAAATATGCAAAAAGGCGGTCGGATTGACTGCCTTTTTTGTTTACCTGGTAGTGTCTGTAAAAACTACGATACTGAAGACTGCATTTGTGCTATGAGCCGACGTTTAAACTGAATATCAAAACTGTCGAACTTTCTTAGTAAGTTCTTTTCCTGCAGTTTATACGCTTCACGCTCCTTGTTGTTTCTGCCCAAATATGAATAATCGTGCAAACCTGTTTTTTCGATGTCGTAATTGTAATAAATATATTCATCGGCGGTACCGTTTGAAGTTTTGGCATTGAAAGAGTGTATGTTCCAGCCTTTTAATTTAGAGAAATACTGAACATTTGCATAGCATGAAATCATGAACTTTACATCTTTGAATCTATCATTCCAGTATAAAATCAAGTTGAGTAATTCGTTATGCTCTTCATATGTGCCGAAATCATATTTATATCTTTTATCACACTTTCGGGTCTTAAATAAGTACGGAGGATCTAAATATATAAATATCTGCTTACGGTTTCCGTGAGCTTCTATTACTTTTCTTATACTCTCAAAATAATTCAAACGAGATACGCTTAAGTATTCAGGACAAAACTCGAAAAGACTTTCTTTATACTTTTCCAGCATTAAAACCACTTTGTCATCTAAGTCTGACAAGTAATTATATTCTGCTAACTTTTTACGCTTAAAAATTGATGCTTTGCCCGCGAACGGCTCACAATAAACATTATGCGGTGGAATGTGATTTATGATATTTTGGAAAGTCCCGTCATTGGATTTTGACCCAAAGTAACGTCCGAAATTTTCATCTACATAGTTTAACGGTTTCATGCTCTTTTGATTGGTTAATGGTTTGGTATCTGTTTTTTATTGGTTACTACCAGGTTTTATAAATTCTTTTTGAGTAGAACCCAAGAAAAGGGTACATCTTCCATTTCTATACCCTCGGCCACTTTGTTTTTGTACATTTTGCACATCATTTCTTTAAACTCTTCGCTTGAAAGATTTGCATCTAAACGAGTTACTCAGTCGTTCATGTCTTTGAAATAGATTTTACGGGTGTCAAGAATTGTGGCGGAATGGTGATATTTTCCATTCAAAACCGCATGACACCACGCACCGATTTTATATTTGCCTGGGTTAAAAATTCGTATTGTGGTGTAGCAGTCATTGTCGAGTTTTTTGTTCCAGTTTTTTGAAAATGGTACTTGGATTGGATTCATGGCAATAATTTTAGGTTTAGGTGGTCAATTATTTTCGAGCCGAGCCACTCGGTGTATTTTGGAGGTATGGCAAGGTTTATGCCTCTGACTGGCATCCAGTCGATGCCCATAGCGATTTTAGCCGCTTCGTGGTCGGTTGCTTTGCCGACCACACAGTGATAGTTTTTTGATAAATCAACTTTACCTCTGTGGCTCTGTTTGATTACTGGTTTTTGATGGTTGCAGGTGAACGGCGGAAAGTAAATAGGCGGTTCACATTCAAATAATCGATGACGAACAACGTCAAGTCCGAACATTGTACCGCAAAGAATCACGTAGTTTTTGAGTGGGGCACCGACAACGTTTTCGATTACGTAAGGTTTCCCAGTTGCTTTCAGAAGTGTCCTAACCTCTTCCACCATATCGGGGTGGTTGTCACGGGTTCGATTGGGAGTAGCACATGAATAAGCCTGGCAGGGGGGGCTGGCATGGATAACATCGAATTGGTTGATAAACTCTTCATTTCTGAGTAATTCAATGGCATTTCCTGTGATAAAACGTTCTTTGTGAATATATTTACGTTTCATTTTCGGGTTGTTATCTACTCCCCAAACTTCAAAACCTGCATCAGAATAACCCTTACAAGCACCCCCGAAACCACAGAATAGCGATAATAATTTATATTTCATTTTTGAATCCTCCTTTCGTATTTTGTCAGAAAATCATCGAACGTATGAGCTACGAAAGCTAAACCGTTTGAACTTTTGACTTGATTTAAAAATTGAGTTTGGTCGTCCGAGAGTGTATCACTACCCGTTTTTATCTCGACTGCAATAAACAACCCTGTAATGCGATGAAATCCGATTATATCTGCAACACCTTTCTGCTGGTAAGATAATCGCCTGTATGCCTGTTTCTGTTGGTCATAGACCCCGTGCGTATTGTTCCGCCACACGTGCCATCCTGCCAAGTTCAAATATGTGATAATTACTCCCGTTGTTTCGTTGGTCGTAGTTTCAAACATTTGTCGTTGCGTAAGTTTCAAACTTGGTTTAGTTCGTGTATTATTTCTCATAATCAATCTCAATTTTTCCGAAAATGTGTTCGTCTGCTACTATTTGATTTCTTTTACTGGTTTCAAGCATCTGCAATGCCTTTTCTTTCTGCATTTTAAGCCTGTACGGCTCTTCGTTTGATTCGGGCTTGACTTCCATAGACACAAGTAATTTTTGAGCCTCCTGCGTGATTTGTGGGGCTACCTGCATAAATGGCTTTGCTCGTTCCTCAACTTCTACCCATATCGCTTTTTCGTCAAAGTACTTTTTCAAAATCGCTTGATGGTCTTGGTGACTGAATTTGTTGTAAAATTCTTTACCGTCATACTTTGCCTTCCGATAGGCATAAATCAAATCGTTGATTGAATCGTGGGTATAGGTGCTTAAAAAATCGTCGGCAATCATTACGATTTCGGAACTTGTTAAACCGTTGGCAATTTTCAAGGAATTTTGAAAACTGGCAATTACAAAAACCGTGAGCTTTAAAACCAATTCCGTTCCCAAAGTTCGGACAACTTCAAAAACTTTCTTTGAGTTGTGGCACTCCTCAAAAGTCATAGACCGCTCCATCTGGAACAGCATCATCTTCATGTCCTCGATTTGTTCCGAATTCTGTTTGACCAACTGACTGAGCGGCACGGCTTGCAAGGAGTTTACTAACTGATTTCTCAAGCTCGGCAGGGTCGGTTTGATTGCTTCGATTTCTGTTGTTCTGTAAATTGCTATTTCCTCCATTATTTTGTTCGGTTACGACTCTCCCGTTACGAGCGATGTCATTTCTAAAAAATTGATTTACAACGAGTTTCCAGTTTTGTCTTTTGGGTTCTAAACCTGTGGCTTTATCTCGCCAGTCGCTGACTGATTCAAAATAGAATTTGGGGTTGGCATGAGGGTAAGCGGATTGTTTGACGTAATCGCAGAACGCTTCAAAGTTTCCGACTTCTGATTCTAAAAAAGTAGTGTCGAGTTTCCGTCTCGATTTCTTGTCAGATTTTTTTTCAGAAATTTTTTCTTTTTTTTCTTTTAAAGTAATAATACTATTACTCTCTAATATACTATTAACAGTAGTATTAATACTAATGTCTGTATCATTATAAAGGCTTAGGTAATTTTTACGTAAGCAGGATGGGTCTGCTTCGGTAATTTCTACGTAAGTAGAATTTACGTAAGCAGGTTCTGCATCAGTAATATTTACGTAAGCAACTTTTATAATTCCCTTAGATTTTTGATTAAGTCCTTTTGTAAATTCGACATAGTTACACTTTACTAATTCGTCTAAAATCAAGTAAAATGTTTTATCAGATTTGATGCCTGACAGTTTCATTAAATCAAATCTATCAATCTCAAAACCTTGAAAAAAATTAAGGTTCCACCTGTGGACTATTGCCCAAAATAACGCACGATGTGAAGGACTTAAATCTGTTTCAGATTCAAGTTTATGCCAGGCTTTATTCACGAATTCAAAGTAATTGATTTGCATTTTTGTACCTCATTTTGTACTTAACTAATTCCTTGATTTTGTATCCGTACTTTTTGCCGTCTATTTTGGTTTTGGCATTGATTCTGCCCTTTCTCCGAGCGTCCGCTAACCCGTGGGGCGTAAGTCCTGTGAATTTGCAAGCCTCACGCCAGTCGACAACCTTTTCACCGTCAAGTTCAGCAGTGACGAAGGGCATAATCATTGAGCGGAGTTGAGAAATTTCTCGTTCGAGCTCAGACACTTTTAGACTGTACTCCATTTTTGTAACTACGTCCATAATTAGGCAGATTGAAGTTCTTGAATTTTTGATTTGAACGTTTCTTCCTCTTGTATCATAGTTTCAACGACATCGCCAAAGGCTTGAATAATTGTGTCAGCGATGGTAGAGTAACCCGAGGAAAGAAAGGAACTTAGTTGCGATTCGGTAAGTACAGTTTCGTAGTTTTCAGCTAATCTGTATTGAATCATTTTCTTAAAAGCATTTTTTCGACCTAACGGGATTTGAGAAATAAGGTCATTGACTTGCTTTAATCTCTCGTTTTTGTTTGTTTTCATACGATTTTGATTGATTTTAATAAAATTATATAACTATTGGTATAGTATTTGCAAATATATATATTTATTACTATACAAAAAAGAAATTATATATTTTTATTTATATAAAAAATAATTACCAATATGGAAAAATCATTTGCACAAACATTTCAAGATATTTTAAACGCTCTTGAGATCACATATTACAGAATGGCAAAAGACACGGGATTATCAACGGCTCAATTAGGTAAGCACCTTGTAGGAACTAAACCGGGGCATGAAACTATTGCCACGATTTTGAGTACATATCCACAACTCAATGCTGAATATTTGCTTTTTGGAACGGGGGAGGTATTGAAAGAGGGTAATGCAAAACAGATTGGTATTTTCGGAGATATGGAATTTGTAGATGTGCCGTATTTGCCGTTAAAAGTACATGCAAGTTTTATAGCAAGCTATGAGGAAACGACACCAATAAAATTAGAAAAATACCCCGTGGTAAAAAATGGAATCAGTACGAAGAATTGCCTTTTGATAGAGGTAAACGGGAACTCAATGAAGCCTACCGTAAACCATGGTGCTAAAATATTAGCAGAAAAGGTTGAGCGTGGAAACTGGGGGGACGTGTCGGGGGTTCTTGCTGTGCTTTACAAAGATTTTTTTGTGGTGAAGCGGGTACGAGAAAACGAGATAAATAGTTTTAGACGACTGACTTTGTATAGTGATAACGTGAACGGTGGGACGGTCACTATTGATGGTTCTGATATTCGAGAAATATGGAAAGTTGTAAAGGTGTACGAGCAGTTTATTGAATAGTTACATCTATCAGAACATCTACCAAAATAAAAAACATTTTGTAAGTAGCTGATATTCAAGGGTTTATCCTCAAAGGTTCTATAACCTGCGTCTCCACAAGGATTAATGTAGAATTGTAGATAAATGCCCTTGAATGTCGCTTATAGCAATATTCGGGGGCATTTTTTGTTGTATCTCCCCGTTTTTCCTACACTTATTTGTAGGATTTGTACAGTAGTTACATCTACCTAAACATCTACTAAATGAAAGTACATTTTAAACTTAATCCTGCGAAATCCGACTCGGACGGTTACGCTTCTGTTGTGCTTCATGCACTTTGGAAAAATTACAAATTTCAGTTTTATACTTCTGAAAGGATTTTACCTAAATACTGGAATCAAGACGAACAAAGGGTAAGGCGTTCGCACCCGAAAAGTCAAGAAATAAATAACTATCTTGATGGACTTAATGAAAAGGTGAAATCTTTGTATCGTGGTTATTTATCAGGTGGCATTATTCCAATCCCTGCACTTTTAAAAAATGATTTAATACCCTCGGACTCGATGGAATTAAAAGCAACTGCAACAAATTCAATCTCAGTAGTTTTTGAAAAGTTTATCAGTTCATTATCTACTCGTGGAAATAAAAAATCCTCAATCAAACACTATCGAAAACTACTAAATCATCTTATTACTTTTGAAAAGGTTGGTGGAATGTTAGAAGTGTCGAACTTTACTAATTTGAAGTTTGATAGCTTTGTAGAGTTTATGAAGTCAAAACGAGATTATCACCCAAATACGATTGGAAATTGGATTAAGTACTTGAAATCTTTTTTGAACTATTGTAAAGAATCGGGTTACGATATGGGATTAAATCCTGCGAAACTCAAAAAGATTTGGGTAGAACCCGAAAAGATATATTTAACCTTGGGGGACATTAATAAACTGCTTATTGCTCCTGTTACTGGTCGGTTAGAAAAGATTAGAGATGTTTTTGTGTTTGCTTGTTTTACTGGTCTTCGGTATTCTGACTTTTCTAAAATTGTAAACGAAAGTATCATTGAAAAAGATGGACAAACGTATTTGTCATTTATTCCGCAGAAAACAAATTCGATTTCTAAAAGTAAAGTTAAAAGGGTTGAGATACCTTTGGTGCCTATTGTTTTACAGATACTTCAGAAGTACAAAGACACAGGAGCATACGCCTTGCCAGTAATGAGTAATCAAAAAATGAATGACTATTTGAAAGAGCTTGGACAAACGGCTGGAATTGATAACCTAATCGAAACGACAACTTATCGGGATAATCAGCCGCAAACAATATTCGTCAAAAAGTATGAAAAAATAACCTGTCACGTTGCACGACACACATTTGCAACGCTCGGACTATTAAATAAAATTCCTTTGGCGGTCGTTTCTCAAATGCTCGGACACTCGGACTTAAAAACTACAATGATTTATGCTAAGGTGGTGGACGAATTGAAGAACGAAGAAATGACGAGGGCCTTTGGGAATTTGAGATTAAATTGAGTACTTTTTTTTTACGATAGGATTAACATTTTAAAATTAAACTCGATTACAAGGTCCACTAAACTATGAGAAAGATTTGCATAAGTCAATCAAATATATTTTATACTGAACAAGGAAAAACATATAAACTTGTGGCATTTTGTAAAAGCAAAAGATACCGTATAAAATATTGTTTTGCGTTTAGGCAACGTAAAAAAACAAATAATATTTTTTTATCTACTTTGACAGCTCCGTTTTGGCCTATTTAATTCCAACCAGTAGTATGATGAAGTTTTGCATTTGCATCATACGAAAGTTGAAACCAAGTATTTAGCCCCAGCAATGGGGCTTTTTTGTTGCCCGAAACTTTGAGTTTTTAAGTAAAACTTGAGTAGCAAATTTGCTGTCATTGGCGGTACGTCAATTACACGTCATTGAGCGAAGCACAATTACGGTTTTGTTTATTCTTTGCTGTCATTGGCGGTACGTCAATTACACG
>JANNEN010000326.1:0-13098 GCA_031378715.1 Emticicia sp. | reverse complement strand
CTACAAAAACACAAAAGCCGCCGATGGTAGCCTTGACCGTTCAACGACCAAGACGTACAGTCAAGCTCAACGGGTGGTGATTGGCAGTCCGCTACCGAAGTGGGTGGGTGGCGTAACGAATACATTTAGCTACAAAGGCCTCGAACTGAGTGTGTTCTTTAACGGTGTGTTTGGTAACAAGCTCAATTTCTACGGTGTGGGGCGTTTTTCTTCAGCCAACGGTCGCTTCGAGGATAACCAGACTGTGAATCAATTAGCTGCTTGGACACCACAAAATACGGCTACCAATGTGCCACAAGCTCGTTTGTTTTTCAATAATGGAGCTCAGGCATCAAGCCGTTTCATTGAAGATGGTTCATTTGTGCGTTTGCGTAACGTAACGCTGGCGTATAATTTACCAAAAACGCTCGTTAGTAAAGTGAAAATGAGTAATGTACGGGTGTTTTTGACTGGTCAAAATTTGCTTACATTCACGAAATACTCGGGTTGGGATCCTGAAGTAAATGCCGATGATGTAGTAACGAATATCGCATTGGGCTACGACTTTTACAGCACACCACAAGCAAAAGTCTTCATGGGAGGAATAAATATTAGTTTCTAAATGATAGCTTTAAAACTCAGCGATAGTGAGTTTAAATAACTGATATTCAATGAGTTACAGTAAAAAAATAAAAAAACTCTTGACACTATTCTTTGGAAAAGGCTTGAGTCCTGTCCTTTGGAGAGGATAAGTTGAGGTTCATTAGGAATAAAAATATTATTATTTTATTTAAAAAATCTAACAAAATGAATGTAAATATAAAAAAATGGCTATTTGTTGGAGCAACACTTGTGTTTGCAACCGCTTGCGATAGCCGCTTAGAGGTAAAGCCAACCCAGTCGATTGATGCTGCCGATGCTCTTTCTACTTCACAAAGCGTGGGGGTAACCCTCATTGGAGCTTATGACGGGCTTGCTAATGGTAATTTTTATGGCGGTTCGGTAAAATACGCTGGTGATTTATTGGGTGATGATGCCGAGGTCAGATTTGGTGGTACGTTTGCAACATTAGATGAACTTTGGCGTAAAACAATAACCACCAATAATGGGGTGGTTCAATCTACTTGGCTACAAGGGTATATTGCCATCGACCGTGCCAATAATGTGCTGGCATCGCTTGATAAAGTCGAAACCGCCAATAAAGCCAAAGTAGAGGGCGAGGCTCGTTTTATTCGTGGTTTGGCTTATTTTGAACTGGTCAGACTTTGGGGAAAATCTTGGGGTGATGGTGATAATAATGCCAACTTGGGTGTGCCAATCGTAACCACGCCAACGAGGGTAGTTGGCCCAGAGGATAGCCGTCCTCGTGCGAGTGTAGCCTCGGTTTATACCCAGGTAATAGAAGACCTCACGAAGGCAGAATCACTTTTGGTTGCTGCTAAAAAGACAGAGTTTGCCTCAAAAGAAGCAGCACAAGCCATTTTGGCAAGGGTTTACTTGCAGCAGGGCAATTATGCCGCTGCTCGTGATGCTGCTAATAAGGTAATATCAGGAGGTAATTTTGAACTTACTTCAACTTTTGCAGAGGCATTTGCAGATGCCACAAATGACAGCGAAATTATCTTCAAAATCTTTGTAAATGACCAAGATGGCACAAACGGTATGAACACGTATTATGCTCCTTCAACATTTCAGGGGCGTGGCGATATTCGGGTGCAAGCCAAGCATCTTGCACTTTATTCGGCGACCGATAAACGAGGTACGTTCTTCGTGAAAGTATCGAATAACACCTTTACTGGCAAGCATTTAGAGCAGTACGGTGACGTAGCCGTGACCCGTTTGGCCGAGATGTATTTGATTCGTGCCGAAGCCAACCAACGTCTCGTAACGAGTGTCGGTGCAACGCCATTGAACGATATAAATCTTATTCGTCGACGGGCAGGTGCGAGTGTTTTGACTACCGTTGATTTGAACGCAATTCTGACCGAACGTAAATTAGAACTTGCCTTCGAGGGGCATCAAGTGCACGATGCCAAACGTTTGAAGCGAAACATAGGTACGCTGGTATTTAATGATAACAAATTATTGATGCCGATTCCTCAACGTGAGATTGATACCAACAAAGCCTTGGTTCAAAATGCAGGATATTGATTTTTATAAGTATAGAAATAAAAAAATGCGAGTCGATTTCGACTCGCATTTTTTATGTAATTAACTGATTATCAGTCGATTATAATTCTTTAATTCTGATTTTTCGGAATGAAACTGCATCGCCGTGGTCTTGCAAACCGATTTTTCCTTTGCTGTATTTGCCGAAGCCGCCCCAGCTTTTAAACTTACTATTGGCCACCATTGCGTCCCATTCTGGACCTTCCGATTTGTACTTTACCGAAAGTGTTCCATTCTGAAAAACACTTATTTCTCCTTTATTTTTGATGATTTTAACAGTATTCCAAACCCCCGCAGGTTTTGTTACTGCCGCTGACGGAATCATGTCATAGAGCGAACCAGCCTTGTGGTTGCCGTCTTTGCCCGCTTTTGCATCTGGGTGGCGGTCGTTGTCAAGTACCTGAATTTCGGGGGCGGTCAGGTACGGAACGCCGTACTTTTTGTCCTCAAAGACACCATAAAAAATACCGCTATTGGCACCTTCCGAGGCCTTCCATTGAAGTTCGAGTTCAAAGTTTTCGTATTCTTTATCAGAGATTAAATCGTCGCCGTGTTTTTCGCCTTGGGCTTTTCCTGCGTAACTAATTACGCCATCAACGACCTTCCATTTGTCCGAAATTGGCTGCCCTGCTTTGTTATAAATATGCCAGTTGGTCAATGTTTTTCCGTCGAATAGTTTTACCCATTTTTGGGCAAAAGTAGTTGAGGCGGATAATAAGACAAAAACGAGAATTTTTGAAATTGTTTTCATTGCGTTGAGGTTGAAAGGTTTACTTTGTTATAAATATCATCTAAAAGTACTGTACATTCGCCGATTTTGACCAAATTATCTTTTTCGGAATACGTATGTAAAACCCACTCGTTGTTTTCAATTCTTCTGAAAACCTCCACTTGCTTTTTCTTGGACGAAACCAAAACGTATTCTTTGAGAGATTCGAGGGTTTGATAACATTCGAACTTCTCACTTCTATCATATAATTCCGTAGAATCAGACGAAACTTCGATAATAATATCGGGATTTTCGAGTGCATCTAAGCCATTGCGTGATTTTTCATAAATGGGTTTTTTGCAAACGATTATCAAATCGGGAAAAACATACCTATCGCAAGCCTCGATTTTTATGAGTTGGTCGCTGCCTACAATGGTGCAGCCCGCTTTTTTTAAACAAGTGAAAAGCTCCCCAGCCAAGTTCATGGCAACTACATTATGCGGAAACTGAGCCCCCGCCATAGCCACAATTTCGCCAGCGTGGTATTCGAGTTTTATGTCAGATTTTAGTAATTCTTCGAAATACTCTTCTCGTGATACTAAGGTTGTTGTTAGCATTGGTTTTAATTAAAAGTTTTTCAAACGATAGAAACTTTGTTATAAATATCATCTAAAAGTACTGCACATTCGCCGATTTTGACCAAATTATCTTTTTCTGAATACGTATGTAAAACCCACTCGTTGTTTTCTATTCTTCTGAAAACCTCCACTTGCTTTTTCTTGGACGAAACCAACACATATTCTTTCAAAGATGGTAGGGTTTGATAACATTCGAACTTCTCCGAACGGTCATAAAGCTCTGTAGAATCAGAAGAAACTTCGATAATAATATCAGGATTTTCGAGTGCATCTAAGCCATTGCGTGATTTTTCATAAATGGGTTCTTCGCAAACAACTACTAAATCAGGAAATACAAATTTTTCGCAAGCCTCAATTTTTATGAGTTGGTCGCTACTTAAAACCACACATTTCCCTGCGTGAAGGCAATTTTCGAGTAAGTAGGCAAGGGTTATACAAATACGGTTATGAGGAGGTTGAGCCCCCGCCATGGCCACGATTTCGCCAGCGTGGTATTCGAGTTTTATGTCAGATTTCAGTAATTCCTCGAAATACTCTTCTCGTGATACTAAGGTTGTTGTTAGCATTGGTTTTGAATTAATGTATAAACTTACTCAAAAATTTATCAAATCCCCAAAGCCCTGCGATTTACATTTTCATCGGCACCAGTAGCCGCAAAATCGTCAAAAGCCCTCGTAGCGACCTCAATAATGTGATTTTTGATGAACGGAGCTCCTTCGGCAGCACCTTGCTCCGATGATTTTACGCAACACTCCCATTCCAAAACCGCCCAAGAATCGTAGTCATATTGCGATAATTTCGAGAAAATTCCTTTGAAATCCACTTGCCCATCGCCCAACGAACGGAAACGCCCCGCACGGTTTGCCCAGCCCGCATAACCACTATAAACGCCCTGTTTGCCCGATGGATTAAACTCGGCATCTTTTACGTGAAACGCCTTAATACGGTCGTGGTACAAATCTATAAACGCCAGATAATCAAGGCATTGCAGCACAAAATGACTCGGGTCGTAATTGATACAAGCACGAGAATGTCCGCCCAGATAATCAACAAACATCTCGAAGGTTGTACCGTCGTAAAGGTCTTCGCCTGGGTGTAGCTCGTAGCAATAATCAACGCCACACTCGTCATAATAATCCAAGATTGGTTTCCAACGATTGGCCAATTCTTTGAACGCCGTTTCAATCAAACCACTCGGACGCTGCGGCCACGGATACAAAAATGGCCAAGCCAATGCTCCCGAAAAACCAACGTGCGAGGTCAGTCCCAAATGCTGCGAAGCCTTAGCTGCCCAACGTAATTGTTGTTCGGCCCAGACTCTTCGCTCGGGTTCGTTTCCATGCACTGCCGCAGGTGCAAAGGCATCATACATGGCATTATAAGTCGGGTGCGAAGCTATCAACTGCCCTTGCAAATGCGTGGATAACTCGGTGATAGTCAAGCCTTTATCGGCTAATTTTCCTTTTAGTTCGTCGCAATAAGTTTTACTTTCGGCGGCTTTTTGGAGGTCAATTACTCGACCGTCCCAAGCGGGTAATTGCAAACCTTTGTAGCCCAAACCCGCCATGTAGTCGGCAATGCTATCTAATGAATTGAACGGGGCGGCATCGCCCATAAATTGTGCAAGAAATACTGCTGGTCCTTTGATTGTTTTCATAAATTAATGTTGAATGATTGAATGATAGAATGAATGAATGATAGAATGATAGAATGAGTGAATGATAGAATGAGTACCAGTTTTTTTATATTCTATCATTCTATCATTCAATCATTCAAAATTAAATTTCTATCACTCAAAATTATTTTTTCTAATTTGTGTTTTTTCTTGCTCTTGAAAGCACCTTGGTTATCTCTTCGGCTTCTTTCATTAATTCACTTAATTTGTTTTCAGGAACAATATTTGATTCAACCAAGATTTCTAACCAAAACAAGGATTCGTCAGCTTCTTCGATAGTGATACTTAATTTTGCGTAAAATTCAGCTTGACTTCTGGCTCTACAAACTGCTCGATAATTAGCACCAACAGAGCTTGCAGAACGAAGTAGTTGTTTACCAATAATTTTTGCCTCTTCTGTTTTTGGTAAAGATTGAAACACTTTAATATTTCGTAGGGTAAAATCTTTGGTTCTTTTCTTAAACTCCTCAATAAAATCATTTTTCTCCTGCATATAGTTAATTTTGAATGATAGAATGAGTGAATGATAGAATGAGTGAATGAGTGAATGATAGAATGAATAATGATAGAATGATATAATGAGTAGGGGAATGATAGTAATGGATAGAAGAGTTAGGTACAAGATGGGTTTTTTTTATATTCTATCATTCACTCATTCTATCATTCAAAATTATATTTTCACCCACTTCGCATTACTCTTCCCCGACTTCACTACCGCCTCCACAAACAACATTCCTCTTATTCCGTCGTCAATAGTCGGGAAATCAAGGTCGAACTCATTGGGCGTTTCGTTATTCATTCTTTTTCTGACAGTTCTTGCAAAGTTTTTGTAAATATTAGCAAAAGCCTCCAAATAGCCCTCTGGGTGTCCGAATGGAATCCGTGAACTCACTTTGGCACTTTCGTACAAATCGCCTACCGAAGCCTCAAAGATCCGTTGTCCGTCGAGTGATTTGTGTTTCAAATATTGGGGGGTTTCTTGGTGCCAATATAAACTTCCGAGTTCGCCATAAATCCTGATATTCAAGCCGTTTTGTTCACCGTTACAGATTTGACTGCACATCAAAACGCCCCTCGCACCATTATCAAAATGCAATAGTACGTTGGCATCATCATCAAGTTGCCGCCCTTCCACAACCCGACTTACATCGGCACAAAGTTCGGTGATTTGTAGGCCAGTTACGTACTCAGCGAGATTTTCGGCGTGCGTACCAATGTCGCCCACCGCTCCCGCAATGCCCGAACGCTTCGGGTCGGTACGCCACTCGGCTTGTTTATTTGTCCCTTTTTGTTCTTCGGGAAACGACAGCCAACCCTGCGGATATTCTACGACAACCTTTCTGATTTTTCCAATAGTACCCGCATTTATCATCGCCTTCGCTTGCTTTATCATCGGATAGCCCGTGTAGTTGTGCGTGAGGGCAAAGGTTAAACCAGTTTTCTCGACCAATTCTTTTAGTTTTTTTGCTTCCGAAATACTAAAACAAACGGGTTTATCGCATATCACATGAAAACCATTTTCGAGTGCCATTTTTGCGGGAGCAAAGTGCATGTGGTTGGGCGTGACAATCGCAATGGCGTCCATGCGGTCTTTGCGACGCTTTTCTTTCTGAATCATCTCCTTAAAATCGCCATAACAGCGACTCGGGTCAAGCATGAGGTCTTCGCCCGACGCCTTTGACTTTTCGGGAGTTGAGCTAAACGCTCCACCGACCAATTCGATTTCGCCATCAATGGCAGCCGCAATCCGATGAACACCCCCGATGAATGCTCCTCGTCCGCCGCCTACCATTCCTATTCTGATTTTACGAGCCATAGTTTAATATTAATGATTAATGTTTGATGATTAATGTTGAATGAAAAACAAATCGGTAACCGAGCATCGGACTTTTCTTTCGATTTACGAATCGGTAACCGAGCATCGGACTTTTCTTTCGATTTACGAATCGGCAACCGAGCATCGGACTTTTCTTTCGATTTACGAATCGGCAACCGAGCGTAGCCGAGGTTATAACTCGAACCCACCTTTTTCTAATAAATTTTCCAAAGAAAAGCGATATTCCTCTAAAACTACCAATTCTTTGTCCCAATTAGTAATTATCCAGTCTTGATTTGGGCGAGCAATGGCTACTTGTTTTGAAGCAGAAAAAAACCAAAAAACTTCTTTTACGCCAAAATCTAAAAGGTTTTTAGTTTTCATTGAATAATAATCAAACTCGCTAATACCAAATGCAGAAGCATCGGCTTCGATGTCAATTTCTAAAACAGTCAATGGTGGAATATCAAAATACTTGCCTTTATTTTCTCTGTTTTTAAGGACTTTTTTATCAAAAATGACAATATCAGAAGAAATATTCAGGTTTTTGGATAAATGGAAACCCGTTTCGTTGCTCATTGCAAAGTATTTTTCATCACTAATATTTCTCATCAAATACCTTAAAATCACATTAACAATTATTGCTTGTATATCGCTTTGTCCCATAACTTCTTGCGTTGTTTTTAGTTTGTTCAGCACATCTTTATAGCCTTTGTAATACATCGGTTTTCCATCATACATTTCATAAATGAGTGATTTCGGAATCTCGTGTTTGGCAAAATGATGACGATACCTTTTTTTGGGCAAAATGGTCGAGTCCATGATATGAGCGTTTTTTGAAGGTAATTTACACAATCGGTAACTGAGCGTAGCCGAAGTTGCCGATATTTCTTCCAAATTTCTGAAAAAGTGTCGAACCAACAATTAAAAATAGAATTTTCTTTTGGAAAAATTATAAATAGCCTATTTTTACAAATAATTCTATTCAAAATAAACCTTAAACCTCTTCAAACACTATGGTTAATCAAAATCGTCTTTTTCTTGGTAGCTGTTTTGCACTTATCACGACGGCGTTCTCATTCAGTATTCGAGCGGGAATTTTGCCACAATTAGCTACCGACTTTAATTTATCTGCCGAACAACTCGGTTTTATCAACTCCATGTGGTTTTTGGGCTTCCCGATTGCCATGATTATTGGCGGCCTTGTTTATCATACCGTTGGCCCGAAAAAAATCATGATGATAGCTTTCGTTTGTCATGGTTTGGGTATTTTGCTCACGCTCTACCCTGGCCTTTTGGGTGGTTATACGGGGCTTTTGCTTTCAACTTTCTTAATCGGTATCGGTAACGGTTGCACCGAAGCGGCCTGTAACCCAATGATTGCTGATGCGTATTCGGGTTCAAAAATGAGTACGATGCTCAACCGTTTTCACATGTGGTTTCCTGGCGGAATTGTGGTAGGGAGTTTGGTATCAAAATTTATGACTGATGCAAATTTAGGCTGGCAGCCACAAATTTGGGTAATTTTGATTCCTACAATAATTTATGCGTACTTATTTTGGGGACAAGAGTTTCCGAAGCCAAAGACAGAAGGCGTCACTTCGATTGGCGAAAACCTAAAATCCATGGCAACGCCCGTGTATATATTTATGTTTGCTTGCATGGCACTTACTGCGATTTCGGAGTTTGGCCCGCAGCAATGGACGGGCTTGATTATGTCAAAGTCAGGGGCAAGTCCGATGCTGATTTTGGCATTAGTTACGGGGCTAATGGCCGTAATTAGGTTTTTTGCGGGGCCAATCGTCGAGAAATTCGACCAGACGGGCGTATTGCTTGGCTCGGCAGTTTTGGCAACTATTGGCGTGTATTTGTTTAGTACCCAAACGGGAACAATGACCTACGTGGCGGCAATATTTTTTGCCTGTGGCGTAGCTCTTTTTTGGCCCAATATGATTGGTTTTATTGCCGAAAAAGTGCCGTTGAGCGGTGCCTTGGGAATGTCGATTTTGGGTGGTGTCGGAATGTTTTCGACCTCAATTTTCCAGCCAATTATCGGCAAATGGATTGATACCGACAAAGCCGAACAAACCGCCCTCGGTAAAATCGGTGACGAAATGGAACTCGCCGCAGGGCAAGCAACCCTCAGTACGATGGTGCTTTTTCCCGCAATATTAATTGTGGCGTTTGCAATTTTGTATTTTTGGCAAAAAAATAGCAAGCCCGTACAGGCGTAATTTGTAATAGTTTTTAATGAAAAAGCCTTGCAGGAACTTCTTGCAAGGCTTTGTTTTTAGTATTATATTTGTAGTATCAAAAAAGTAATACCAAAATGATAAATCTTTCTCTCAAACTCGATGAGCATATTTTTCAGGAAACAGAGGCTTTGCTGAAAGAAAAGAAACAATCCCGCAATTCGTACATCAACGAAGCGATTGACTATTACAATAAAGCAAAAAAACGTATGAAAATTGCTCAACAACTTGCTCATGAATCGGCTTTGGTAAGTGCTTCATCGCTCGAAGTTTTAAGAGAATTTGAAGCCATAGAAGATGATTTTGACTATTAAAAAATGGGAGATTTGGCTCGCTGACCTTAATCCACGCTTTGGAACTGAGGCTGGAAAAACTCGTCCAGTAGTAGTTTTTCAATCTAATTTCTTAAATAGAACACACCCCTCAATCATTATTTTGCCAATCACAACAAATGTGACTTTTGAAGCAAAAATATTAAGAGTCAATCTTGACAAAATCGCTGACGAAACGGGTTTGAATGAGCCTTCTGATATATTAATTGACCAAGTTAGGGCAATTGATAATAGCCGTTTCATTAAAAAAATTGGACAAATCAGCGACTCATTAATTAGAAAAACGATTATTGATAATTTGAAAATTGTCTTTGATTTTCTTTAGAAAATGAATATATTTGTTTCATCAATAAAAAAACAAGAATATGGGCTTAGTTTATGCAGATATTGAATTAATCAATGCTGGAGATATTGCTTTGGCTCGCCGATATTATATTGGCGAAGAAGAAATCAAACGTATTAATCTGAATATTCTTGTCGATACTGGTGCGTATAACCTTTGCATCAATGAGTCTATTCAACAACAATTAGATTTACCATTCATCGAAAAAAAGAAAGCCCAATTAGCCAACGGTCACATTGAAGAGTATGACGTGGTTGGTCCAATCGTATTGAAATTTAAAAACCGACAAACGGTTTGTAATGCAATGGTTTTGAAGGGAGATAACGAACCACTTTTGGGAGCAATTCCAATTGAAGATTTAGACGTAATCATTATTCCTGCAAGGCAAGAAATGATTGTCAATCCTGCACACCCTTATTACGCACAAATGAAAGTAAAATAATACCGAAATTTCTCAAAAAAAGCCTTGTTAATTCATTTTGACAAGGCTTTTTTGTTATTTTTGCCATATCTATGTTTACAAACGATTCCCAACATCGAGTCTCGAACATCTAACATCTAAAATTCTTTAATGCTGACAATTTCAACCCCTGGACGGATATGCCTTTTTGGCGAACACCAAGATTATCTGGGCTTGCCCGTCATTGCGGCCGCTATTTCTCGCCACGTCGAAATATCGGGCGAACACCGAGCTGATAAGCAAATCATCATTCATTTACCCGATATTAATTCTGAGCTAAAAATGGAAGTTTCGGAGGGGCGAATGGCTTATGCACAAAAACGTGATTATTTCAGAAGTGGCTATAATGTGTTGATAGACAAGGGTTTACGATTCTCAAAAGGCTTAGAATGCACCGTTCGGGGAAATATCCCGATTAATTCGGGTACGTCCAGTTCGTCGGCATTGCTGGTTACTTGGATACATTTTTTATCGAAAATGGCTGATATTTCGCAAGAGTTTTCGGCCCAAGAAATGGGCGAAATGGCGTTCCGAGCCGAGGTTATGGAGTTTGGCGAGCCAGGCGGCATGATGGACCATCTTTCGACCGCCATCGGAAAAGCCGTTTATCTCGAATTTGAACCAAACACCACCGCCGAAGCTCTACACCCAAATCTCGGAACGTTTGTGCTTGCCGACTCCTGCGAACCAAAGGATACAATAAATGTGTTGAAACGTGCCAAATTTGCTCGTTTGGACTTGATTGATAAAATAAAGCAACATTTGCCAGCCTTCTCTTTGCAGGATTTTGATTCAAACAAAAAAGAAGTATTGCAAGCGTTTTTAAGCCAAGACGAATACATTCTGTTAGTCGGAACGCTTCGCAACCGAGATATTTTACGGGAAGCCTTACAGCTTTTCAAAGACCAGCAAATGTCCGATGTAGTTTTGGGAAATCTTTTGACCGAACACCATCGCATTTTGCGAGATGTATTGCAGATTTCGACTCCAAAAATAGAAAAAATGCTTGCAGTAGCAATAGATGCAGGTGCTTTGGGCGGCAAAATCAATGGTTCGGGCGGGGGAGGGTGTATGTTTGTTTATGCCCCCAACGACCCACAAAAAGTGGTTGATGCCATTGATGCCGTTGGCGGAAAAAGCTATATCATTAACATTGATGAAGGAACGAGGATAGTGTAGCGTTATGAGTTATGAGTGCTGAGTTTAGAATTTAAAGTGACGAAGTACTCATCACTCATCACTATTCTTAAACTTCATCAAACAAATGCTCTAACACAAAGGTAAAAATTCCAAGAAAACCCGCTGATTCGCCCAGATGGGAAGTATTTACTGATAATTTGGTCTTAAATTCGCTCAAACAATATTTATTAATTGCCTGTTCGATCGGTATCGTGATAAACTTATCGGCCTTGGCCAGCAGTCCATCGACCAAGATAAGTTCGGGGTTAAATAAATGCACTGCGATTGACAAGGCTTTGCCCAACTCAGTGCCGATTTCGTTGAGTAAATCAATGCAAAGTTCATCGCCCGAGTGCGTGGCCGCAATAATCATATCTTCATCGACCGACTCAATGTTGCCCTTCGTCAAATGGTATATTTTTGAAACCCGCCCGTTGGTCAATTCTTCTTTCACTCGTTTGATCAAGACCTGAGCTGTGGCCACGGTTTCCAAACAGCCGATTTTGCCGCAAGAGCAAAGTTCACCCGCCCCTCGCACCTGAATATGCCCCAGTTCGCCCGTAAAGCCTGATGTTCCGTTGAATACTTCGCCGTCAATCAATATTCCTAAGCCCACGCCCCAGTCGATATTGATGGCCAGCACGTTGCTGTGTCCCTTCGCCAAGCCGAAACGTTTTTCGCCCAAAGCAATGGCTTTGGCATCGTTGAGTGTGAAAGATGGTACTTTGAATCGCTCACTTAATAGTACATTTATTGCCTTGCCTTCGGTGGTTGGATACGAAAAATTATTGCCTGTTTCCTTGTCGATTAGGCCTGGCATACAAATACCGATACCAAGTATTTTTTCGACCAAAAAACCTTCTTTTTCTATAAATTCAAGGGATTTTTCGACAATAAACGCCCCATAGTTTGGGTTGTTTTCGATTTGCAGTTTAAATTTCCGTTTTCCACAAACCTCATTTTTGAGGTTATAGAGTATAATTGTACTGTCAAATTTATTGATAAGCCAAGTCAATATAAATCCATGGTTGGGATTCAAACCGTACAGTACGGGCTTGCGACCTGATTTCGAAATACCCGTTCCGACTTCTATGAGCCAACCTTCTTGCATCAAATCAATGAAAAGGACATTGACCGAGGGCGGACTCGAATGGAGTTTTTTGCTTAAATCAATGATTGTGTTTGTGCCATTGAAGTAAAGTTCTTTTAAAAGTTGTTGTTTTAATTTATTTTTTTTTATTTCGACAACTGATTCCATTATTACAGCATTTTATTTGAAAATTTTCTACTCTACAAAGGTAATATTTTTTCAAGAAATGTTATTTTTATTTTTTTTGCTTTAAAAATAGGTTATTTAAAAAAATATTTTTTTAAATAACCTAAATCTAAACATTTGAAACTACCCCGTTTTATTGCTAAATTGCTTGCTTAACTACAAAACCATCTATGAAAAAATACCTAATCATTCTGTCATTATGCTCATTTTCGGCGTTTTCGCAAGAAAGTGATTCAGTCGTTATCCGAAAGATTTATTCCGAAATTTTGG
>JANNEN010000325.1:0-4837 GCA_031378715.1 Emticicia sp. | reverse complement strand
GTCACCGAATTAGCAGTTTTAGAAGTAATGCCCGAAGGAGGTTTCAAACTTTTGGAACGTGCCAAAGGCATCTCGGTAGCACAAATCCAACAAGCCACCGAGGGGAAGTTAATCATCGAAGGTGAGATTCCTGAGATGAATATTTAGGTTTAAACAACTGATAATCAGTAGGTTAAGTTTCGTTAAAAACCCATTTCGGTCAAAGCAGCACGGGCTTTGTTGTCGATTGATGTTTTGTACTCGTGATTTTTATAGGCAATGGCTTGTTCAAAATGAGCCTTTGCCTTATTTTTTTGTCCTTTTTGTTGTTGAATATAACCCAACTGCAAAGCCGAATTTGGTGCAAAACTCCACTCTTGGCTACCCGTAAGGGAAACCGCCCGCTCAAAATAACTTGTGGACTTATCCAACTGATTGAGTTTCTGATAGATACGTCCCGCCCGATAGTTATACTCGGCTTGATCTTTTATATTCGTAAGGTTTGTTTCCGATAGAGCGATAAGTATTTGTTGGGCTTCTTCAAAATACCCACCATCAAAAAGTAGCCGTAGCTTGATTAAGGTTTTGTTGGGTAGAGATTTATTTTTCTGAAAATTTTCGTAAAATTTCTGTGCCGCCTTATCCGACTCGGCAATCATACTGCCAACTTCACTAATCTTTGATAAGTACAATTTTGATTTTTTCTCATCACCCATTAACCAATAGCACAAAAATAATTTATAATGAGTATCTTTCAAAAAAGTTTGACCGCTAAAAACTTTCAAATACGCCTGATAATTTAAAATAGCTTGTTGATAATTTCCCTTGAAAAGTTGCGTTTCGGCTTTGTACAATTCGAAGATTGGAAAATGCAAATAAGCGGCATCTTTGGGGGTTCGCTTCAACAAATCAATGGCTTGCTCGGTGCGGTTATCTTTCAGCGAAATAGCCGTTGCCACCATATTGATATTCATATTATCCGACTGACTATCAGCAAGTTGTAACATTTCTGAGTTATGTTTGGCATCAAACTTTAATACATACGCCTGAATAAAAGTAGTACAAAATCGGGCTTCTATTCCCCATATTTTATCCTTGGCAGCCGAGCGAAGTTCGTTCATTCCGAGTTGTATATTTCCACGAAGTCCGAGGAGTTTCGGAATCCATCGTTGCTTATCAGGCACCGACCCAATCAGCACGTGCAAACACCCCAAAGATTTCAGATTTGGCAAGAAATTTGGGAATAATTTCTGGTTTTCTTCCAGCAATTTATAAGCTTGGATCACGTTGTAACCCGCTTTTACTTCATGCCCAAATCTTATTTTTATCAATGCCCAATGCAGCTTTATTTCGGCTCTCAGAAAACGATTATAGGGCGATTTTGCATCAAATTCTTCTACTAAATCCAACCTTTCACCTTCTTTATTTTGCCATTTTTCATAGCGTTTTTCATCCTCCGAGTTAATCAACTCTACCATATCAGCATAATCTTCCACATAAATCCGAAAGGGATTATTCGGATTTTCCTTCGACAGTAATTCTCTTCCCGATTGCACCCTCAATTTAAAAACTTCAGAATAAGCCTTTTGAAGATTGGGCGTAAAGTCAAAGTCAGCCGCTTTGCAATCATCGATTATCAATAAATTAATAATGACCAAGCAGATTATCTGGGAAATTTTTGAGATTATATTGGCGATTTGGGTCTTCAATTTACTGTAAGTTTTTATTTTAGCAGGACTTACGCAAAGTTTGTTTCAAAGCCCATAGGGCTAAAATTTTGGTAATAATGGTACGTTTTGACACCCCACAAAAGCCCCATCGGGGCGAAATAGGGCTTTTTGCGTAAGTCCCATTTAGATACGAAGCTACGCCAAATTAAGATTCAATAAAACCAAAAATAGCCAAGTTTTCAGAATTAACGAAAACTTGGCTACTTAAATAGTTTGCAATGGACTATCGACCACCAACCATTGATTGAATTTATTTTCTCGAAATCTCGATTGCATCGACATCGGCGAAAATACGCCCGCAATGCTCACAAACGATGATTTTCTTTTTGTCTTTAATATCCGCCTGACGCTGCGGTGGAACAATATTAAAACAGCCTCCGCACGCACCACGTTTTACCATCACGACGGCCAAACCATTTTCGGCATTGTCACGAATACGGTTGTAGGCATTCACGAGGCGTTCCTCTACGTTGGCAGCGGCTTTATCACGGCCAACCGAGAGTTTCTTCTCGTCTTCTTGGCTTTCGGCTACCAACACATTTAATTCCTTGCGTTTTTGCTCCAAATCCTTCTTGCGACTCGTCATTGCCGAATCCACGTCCGAGATTTCGGTATTTTTATTTTTTATCTTGAACTCAGTTTCTTTGGTACGCTTATCTGCCAACTGAATCTCGAGTTCTTGCAATTCTAATTCTTTTGCAATAGCATCGTACTCACGGTTGTTACGCACATTCATCTGCTGGTCTTTGTACTTCTGAATGAGCTTTTCGGCTTCTTTCTTGGCGGCACGATGACCATTTACTTCAAAATCTAAGGTTTCGATTTCTTTCTTAAACTTGCCGATACGGGTTTCAAAACCGATAACTTCGTCTTCCAAATCACGTACTTCATCGGGCAAATCGCCACGAAGTTTTCTGAGTTCATCTAATTGAGAATCAATCGTTTGAAGTTTAAGCAGTGTTTCTAATTTTTGTGAAACTGTTAATTACATTTTCAAGAAATGATGAATAAGTGAATGAGTGAGTAAATAATATCAGAATTCGTCACTCGTTTAAAAATATTTTACAGGATTTGTATGCGTTTCTGACAATCGGACTGCAAAGTTAAGCATTTTTTTGCAAATATAATCTTTCAATAACTCTTTTGTGAATTGTTCGGATTCGTAATGCCCAATATCGGCAATTATCGTGCGTTCGTCAGCATCAAAAAACTCGTGATATTTGTAATCAGACGTAATAAATATGTCGGCATTTTGGGCGATTGCATCATTTAACAAAAAGCCTCCCGCCCCACCGCACACTGCAACTTTCTTGATGGGCTTTCCCAAAAGTTGGGTATGCCGAATAACCGAAACATTCATGCGTTTTTTTAAATATTGCAGAAAATCAGTTTCGGACATGGCCTCCACAAGCTCCCCGATTGCCCCCGAACCAACTACTTTATTTTGATTTTCCAACGAAATAACATCATAAGCTACCTCTTCGTAGGGGTGTGAGCGGTGCATAACCGCCAAAACTTTGGATTCGAGATACGCAGGAAAGATAACCTCTACCCTATTCTCACGGACTTTTTCATCAATATTTGCCGCTCCGATGGTCGGGTTTGCTGCATCATTTGGGCGAAAACCACCCGTACCCTCCGACCGAAAACTTACGTGGCTATAATTACCAATCACGCCCGCACCCGATTCATGAAGAGCAGCCAAAACCGCCTCCGTGCTATCTATCGGCACAAATACTATTAACTTCATCAAGCAATTGACTTTGGGAGAAAGTACCCTAACTCGCTGTAAATCAAGCACTTGTGAGATTTTAAAATTCACTCCCCCCACCACACTGTCCAAGTTAGTATGCGTGGCATAAATGGCAATATAGTTTCTTATGGCCTTAATAATTGTCCGCTCAACGTAGTTATTGCCGTTCAATTTCTTTAACCCCTTAAACACAATCGGGTGATGAGCCACCACCAAGTTACAACCCTTAGCGATGGCTTCATCAATGACCGCCTCCGTCGAATCAAGGCAAATCAACACGCCCGTAATGTCGGTGCTGGCATCGCCCACTACCAAACCCGCATTGTCATAATTTTCTTGATAAGCCAGCGGGGCGAGTGCCTCTAAGTAATTGGTAAGTTCTTTTATTTTCATTAATTTTTCTTGCCTAATTTCAAGGTCGTTTTACCGCCCGTCACCTGTCCGTTGGCATTGGTTTTATACTCCGACGATACTTTTTTCTCCCCTTGTTTTTTGTTCCAAGTTTCGTTTATTTGGGTGTTTTTGCTGGTAGGTTTTGCTTTATATTTTGAAAAATAATCCGTCTTTTTAATCGAATCTTTTTTGGTTTGAATCGAATCGACTTTTTGAGCAAAAGCGACATTACAAGAAATAATTCCTGTAAAAATTAATAACGTTGATAGTTTTTTCATAAGTTTGATAACTTTAATTTTATTGAATTGTTGAATTATTGAATTTTCAGTGGGGACACTGACGACTGAGCGGTTGCGGTTAAAATTAGTTTAAAACTTTTACCATGCAATAAACATATTCCAAAACTATATTCAAAATTTCTACAAAAAACATTCATAAAACTATGAAAAAATCAGCCTTTATACTATTCTCAGTATTTTTTTACTCAACTATTAATGCCCAAAAACCAGCCGATAAAGAAGAATGGAAATCGCTTTTTAATGGCAAAGATTTGACTGGTTGGGATTTAAAAATCTCGGGACACGAGATAAACGATAACTATAGAAATACTTTTCTGGTTGAAAACGGCATTGTGCGAGTGAACTACAAAGAATACCAAAACTTTGATGCAAAATACGGGCATATTTATTATAAAACGCCCTACTCGCATTACAGAGTGCGTTTTGAGTACCGTTTTCAAGGAAATCAAGTGCCAGGTGGAGCTTCTTGGAATGTTCGTAATAGTGGTATTATGTTTCATTCGCAGTCGGCGGCAAGCAATGGCAAAGACCAAGATTTTCCAGTTTCGCTCGAAATGCAATTACTGGGCGGACTCGGCACGGGTAATCGTGCCACGGGAAACTTATGTACGCCAGGAACAATCGTGGATATTGACGGCAAATTACGCACGGCACATTGCATTGAATCCGACTCAAAAACTTAC
>JANNEN010000322.1:0-15767 GCA_031378715.1 Emticicia sp. | reverse complement strand
TTTTCTAATCGCAAGGCAACCTATTTTAGGCAATGACAAATATCAGCCATTGACTATTTATCTAACAGTTTTTAGGCTAAAAAAAGTTTTTACAAAAACACAACTTCATCAACAACCGACTCGCCTACATCTTTATTTACGAGATCAATGAGTTTGGTCTTTGCCATGAAAAGTTCCTGACGGAGGGGAGAAGAGTCAATTCGGAGGTAAAGAACCCGATTTCGGACGTAGATTTCCTTAGTGCGGGTGGCAATGGTTTGACCCATCATTCGCCCCCAAAAAGCTATCAAGTAGGTTTCGTTGAAGCGGGTTTTGAGGTCAAAAGTTTTCAAAAAAGCCTCAATCGCCTCTTTCATGGGTGTAGCTTGCGAGCGGCGGGAGGTTTCAGATGCCATATTTTGAAGATGAATGACTACTAAAATCACGGAGATTTTAGTAGTCAGAAAGTATTATTTTTTTCGTGCTACCGAAGTTTTATCGAACATCAATTTTGCCGCACCGCCTACCGCAACCGTTACTGTTAAGTCGTCTTTGGCTACGATTTTGCCGTGCATTCCGCCAAAAGTTACGATTTCGTCGCCCTCTTTCAATTCATCAACCATTTTCTTTTGGTCGTTGGTCTTTTTTTGCTGCGGACGAATCATGAAAAAATAAAACACGGCAACCATACCAACCAACATCACTATTTGGAACGTCCCTGCCCCGCCTGGGGCTGCTTGTAAAAGAATCATTTTTATTGTTTTTTTGGTTAAAATATTAAACTAAAATTGCGTAAACAACTTGTAATCAGACGATTATAACTTAGGTGTTGCTTTCACGGCATCACTTTCTCCATTACTCTCTACGATTGCCGAAAACGACAAAACACTCTGCGAAGGGTTAGCATTTGAATAAACGGTAACGTACTTCTTGTTGATTCCTGCCTTGCCTTTGCTGTTGAAACGAACAATTATCTCGTCCGACTGCCCCACGCCAACTGGCCTTTCGGGTTTTGAAGCAACCGTACAGCCGCACTGTACCTGTACATCAGTAATTTGCAAAGCACTTTTGCCAATATTCGTAAATTTGAAAGAATGTTGCACCGAATCGCCCTCAGCGAGCGTACCAAAATCGAAAGTGTCTTGCTCAAACTTAATCACGGGGGCATTGGCCACAGCAATCAACGAGTCGGCTTTACTCATCGTTTGTTGATTTTTAGAATCAATCAAATTGCAAGAAAAATTCATTCCCGCTAAAATAATCGTTGAAGAAAAAGCTAAAAATACTTTTTTCATAAAATAGATAATCGTTTGTGGGGTCGTAGCACAACTTTCTGAGTTGTGCAGTGCGTTGTAAGTAACAATTTGGAAAATTGTTTTACCAATCATCCTGTTAGTTTTTTGATTTAATCTGGCTCATCAATGATTCAACGTCTTCGAGGAGTTTCTCGGCTTTTTGGCGAGCTTCGCTGACTACTTTTTGTCCCTCGGCTTTGGCCGAGCTATCGCCGCCTACTACTTCGAGAGCTACTTCATCGCCACGCTCAATGAGGTCGTCGATGAATTTTTGGAGCTGACCACGGTACTTTGATAAGCGATACGAGAGTTTATCACGGGTGACTTCGCCCTTTTCGGGAGCGTACAAAATGCCGATGGCTGCCCCAGTGGCTACCCCAGCTAAAAATGCGATAAAAGTTCTTGATGAATTGCTCATAGAAATCAATGAATGAATGAGTGATTTATTGAATGAGTGAATAGAAAACAATGAGCGAATGAAAATCAATGAGTGAATAAAAAGCAATGAGCGAATGAATGAATTTTGAATGAGTGAATAGAAAACAATGAGCGAATGAAAATCAATGAGTGACTGAAAATCAATGAGTGAATATAGTGACTTCCTATAATTGATAATTGTTCACTGATAATTGTTAATTGTTCACTGATAATTGTTAATTGTTCACTGATAATTGGCTACTTATTATCCAACATACCCCGACCGCTTTTGCGAAGTCGGCCCGAGTCTTTGAGTTCTTTCGATACGCTATCCAAGATTCCGTTTACAAACTGACCGCTTTTGGGTGTGCTGTAATCTTTGGCAATATCAATGATTTCGTTGATGGTTACTTTCACAGGAATACTCGGATAATTGAGCATTTCGACCAAAGCCATCTTCAACAATATATGGTCAGTGTCTGCGATTCGGTCGATTTCCCAGTTTTTGAGTTTCGGCACCAAAATATCTTCCAAATCTTGGGTTTCGAGAATCGTCTTGGTGTAAAGCGTTTGAAGAAAATCTTTTCTTTCCTCCCATTCTTCGTCCAAAAGAGCTATTTTGAGTTTTCCGTCTTCGACTAATGCCTGAAAAGTATGCGTAACCGCCGCACGGAGCGTTTCGATGTCATCAATCCAATACAAATCTTGTTTTTCAAAAAACTCCCATGCCAGTTCGTGCTTTAAAATTACATTTTTGAGTAAATATTTCAAAATCGAAAAATCCTCCTCCAATGTATGATTCACTTGCGAAACATATTCTTTGTAGCGTTCGTTCGGCTTGATTACTTCACGGTAAAGCTTGGCTACAAAAGCTTGCTCATTACCCAAACTTACACTGCGACGAATGCACTGGGTTTCAAAGTTTTTTTCTAAACGTAAGGCTTTAATTAGTTGATTATCGCCGATTTTTGATTTGTCGTCGTTATTATTATCCAGACTGGCACGGTCGGCGAGTTCGGTAAAAACCAATAAAATTTGTAAGTACAAGTCATACACCCGCTCGGCCTCGATTACCATTCTGCTGGCGTAATGCTGCACGTCTTTTTTGTTTTTGAGCAAATAAAACTCCTTTGCTTTTTCCACCATTCGGGCTACGTCGGCGGGTGCATCAGTGAGCGAACTTTCTTGCCGAGAATATACTTCTTGAAAGAGTTTTTGGCTTAGTTTTCGCTGATTTTCTAACTTTTTTTTGTCTTGAAATTCCATCGAGTTCAAGTCAGGTGAGAAGTGCTCGGCAATTAAATCTAAGGATAATTGGAAATTTGCACCCTCAGCTTGCTTGTAAGCAAATAGGGCTTGCATCGCACGGATTCGTATGAGGCGTCGGTTGAGCATAGGCGTTCAAAGAACTGATATTTATTGAAATGCAAAATTAACAAAAAATAAACGTAACCCCTAAGCCATAAACAGGAATTTTCGGCATCAAGCAAGTTTATTTTTTCGTAAATATTAAAAAACGGTTATTTTAAAGTAGATTTGGACTCAAGAAAAGCTGAAATGAAAATAAAATTGAGGTATATTTTATCCGTGCTGCTATTGGTCAGCAATTTGGTCGTTTTTTCACAAACCTACTCAGCCGAGCAGATAAAAGAGGACGTTAGTAATCTGAAAACTGAAATCGAAAAATACCACCCTGACCCTTACAAATATATCAGCAAGGAGCGGTTTGGGCGATTGCAAGATTCGTTGCTGCAACGAGTTTCGGGCCGATATTCGCTGCGAGAGGCCTACTTCACGCTCCTGCCGCTGGTGCAAGCCGTGGGTTGCGGACATACGCACATGACTCCCGACCGACGGTTGCTGTCGAAGAGTAATTCTTACAGCGAGCGACCAAAATTCTTTCCGTTTAGTGTGCGGTATATTAATAATCAATTGTTAGTTTCTCGCAATTATTCGGCCGACCGAAAAATTACCCGTGGTGCCGAAATCTTGGAGATTGACGGGCAGCCTGTAAAGAAAATATTGGAGCATTTGGAAAAAATTTCGTACTATGGTGGCGATGGCATCAACCCCGATGCCCGAAAATATTATGCGATTCGGGAATTTAGAAAATTGTATTATTTATGGAAAGGTGAGGAAGAAAGTTTTTTAGTAACTTACGTAAAACAAGGGCAAAGCAAGCCAAAAACCAGTAAAATTGCTGGACAAAGCACCGATTTTATGGAAAAAATGCTCGAAACCCGCTACCCCGATGTCGATGAAGATACCACAGGAATTGTATCTTATCGGGTTATTGATTCGAGCCAAAGAACGGCCGTGGTTGATATTCGCTCGTTTATGTACGGCATGAAAGACTACGGTCGGAGTACCAATTTTGAAGGCGAAACCCGCAAGATTTTCAGAAAATTAGAAGAAAATAAAATCGAAAACCTGATTCTGGATTTGCGTGGCAACTCGGGCGGAATCATCGAATATTCGATCTTTTTCTTGCGGTATTTTGCCACCCAACCTTTTGATGCCTACAAATTGGGGTTTCGAGATGAAGGCCTGCAACGACTCAAACAAGACTATAAAAAATACGATGCGTATCTGGCAAAAGAAGCAGCTTCGAGGCTTAATCGGGAATTTACGGTGCGAGATGCCGAGGGATATTTAGAAAGCAAATACCAACAAAAACAACGTCCCCACGATGAGTTTCGGTACAATAATAATGTCTATATACTAATGAATGGCGGCACGTTTTCGGCGGCTGCATTGCTGGTTTCAAAACTGCACAATATGGGCGTTGGAACATTCGTGGGCATGACCTGCGGCGGAGCGTATGATGGCTGCTCGGCGGCACAATTTTCATCTATAAAACTGCCTAATACCGAACTCGAAATATCACTACCACTGGGGCGAATATTATACAACGTTGATGCCCAAAAGTACAACAAGCCAATCTTACAACCCGATTTTGAGGTAAGCCCTAACCTCCAAGATTTCCTGAATAACGAAGATACCGTGCTAAAATACACGCTCGCTTTGATAAAGAATAAAATCAAGATAAGATAGTTTTGCTTAAAAGAATGAAGGCGTAACCTACATTCTATCATTCAAAAATTCTATCATTCTATCATTACTACCGCCCCCCCACTAATGAAACTATTTTTTATACTACTTTTACTATTTTCGCAACTCCTACACGCCCAAAAGCCAAAGGAAACTTTTAGCTCCGAGGAAGTTCGGGCGGATTTAGTTTTCTTGAAAAATCGCTTCGAGAAAATTCACGCAGGAATGTACTATTACGTGAGCCGAGAAATTTACAACAAAACCTTCGATTCGCTGTATAATGCTGTTAATCAGCCACTTAGCTATTTAGATACCTATAAGATTTTGGCAAAATTGGTAACTAATGTGCAAGATGGACACACCAATTTGCGGTATAACAAACGACGTTTCAATAAAAAAAACGCCAAATTTGTGCCGTTTTATCTGCGTAAAATTCAAGGTAAATATTATATAAATCTCAACTATTCGCAGGATTCGACCATTATTCGAGGGGCAGAAGTAGTGGCGTTTAATGATGAACCGACTGCAAGTTTGATTGATAAATTGAAAGCCTTCGTATCAAGCGACAAAGGCGATGAGGCCGTGAAGTATTATTACGCTTCGGGAGGTTTTCCGATTTATTATAAGCGGTATTTTGGCGAAGTCGATTCTATCAAAATCAGTTATCGCTTACCCAAAAATGACACTATTTTTATCAAGAAAGTAGCTTGCGTAACGAACGCCGAGATTTTAAAATTTGACAAAAAACGCTACAAAAACCTCAACCGAGCAAATCTTTCACTAAAAGTCATGGATAGCGTCAATCACATTGCCAAACTTGATATTACGGAATTTTCGATGTCGGGCAAATTTTTTGATTTCAATAATCGAAAATTTAGACGGGTATTGCGAGCAAGATTTGGCGAAATAAAAAAACTCAATGTCGAACATCTGATTGTAGATTTCAGAGGAAATGGGGGCGGATTTATACCCAATATTAGTCGTTTTTTGAAATATCTTTCGCCCAAACCATTTACGTTAGTAGATACACTTTCGTTCAAGAAAAAGGCCTATTTTGCGATATTCAAACCTTACTATCTTGGCCCACCATTGACAATGTGGGCGGCATTTGGTAAGCAAAAAGGTGAGTTTATGTACCGAGTAAACAAACGCCCCGACAATCAAAAACCGCACTCAGCACTCGCCTACAAGGGAAAAACGTATTTTATCACCGATCCAGGTTGCTACTCGGCCACAACCTTTACGCTCAATTTGGCCAAGGATTTGGGTATTCCCGAAAAAATAATTGGGCAACCCGTGGGCGGTGCTTCGTGGGGAAGTTTTGCCGTCATGTGGCAGGATTTCAAGCTACCCAACACCCGATTTATTGTACATACGCCATTAATGAAAATCAATCATAAATTACAAAACGGTGTAGGTAAAGATTTCCTGCTACAACCCGACTACGAAGTAAACCGAAACCCCGACGAACTACTCAATAATAATACGAGTGTCATAGATTTTACGGTTGATATGATTCGGGCGAGTGGGGCGGGGCGGGTGCGGTAAAACTTTTTGGTAAAAAATTAATACAATCATTTTGTTGTATTAAAGTCAAATTTATCTAAATTTGATTATTATTTCATACAATAACACCTATTATTTGCGTTAGTACAATGATTTTGATGTAATGATTCCAGATTTTGACAACAATAACAACCTACCTCCTGGCATACATACAACAACGTGGCAAGAATTTTGTCAGCGATATGGTTATACAAAACATCGAAAAGAATTACTGGAAGGTCTTGAAAAAGGGATGAATCAACTCCGAAATGTAGGCTGTAAATGTATTTGGGTAGATGGTAGTTTTATAACAAAAAAGCATCGACCAAAAGATTTTGATGCTTGTTGGGATGAAGAAGACGTAAATTTTCCTTTTATTGAAACCATGTATCCCACACTTTTGAATTTTGACAATAAAAATATCAAGCAAAAAGATACTTATAGCGGCGAGTTTTTTCCGAGTCAATGGACGGCTTCTAAAAACCCAAAAAGAACTTATTTAGCTTACTTTCAATTAGACCGTGAAGACAATCCGAAAGGCATAATCAAAATATTATTATGATTAAAAATAACAAGCAACTGGAGGTTTCCAAAAACCGTTTGCAGGAATTCCAATCGGCACTTTCTGACAATTTAAACTCTGAGCAAGCAAATCCTATACTTCACAAAGCTCAAATTGACGCAGTTAAGAGCAATATTGAAACACTTAGCGAGGAAATCGAAACGTATGAATCTCTGAAAAAGGGTGGAATATGCCACGTAAAAGGTGGAAATATTTATGAATTGGCACGAATACTCATTCAAACACGCCTTGCCAAGGGCATGACTCAAGCCGAGCTTGGCGAGGAAATTGGGATTGACCAACAGCAAATCCAACGCTACGAGGCCAACGATTACGAAAGTACCAGCCTTGCCCGAATATTCGATATAGTTGATGCCTTAGATGTTTCAATCGACTTGAAGGGAATTGGCATCGGAAAACCTATTTTTGCACCAAACACCAAAAACGATGCGGTGCAACACGAAATCTACAAACAGAGGCAAATACTTAAAATAGTAGCCTAATTATGCAAGTAATCACTTTTTATTCCTACAAAGGCGGTGTTGGCCGAACCCTCGCATTGGCAAATATCGCCCAACGATTAGCCAACGATTTTGGCAAGAGTGTGGCAGTCATGGATTTTGACTTAGAAGCCCCAGGTTTGCACTACAAGTTTCAACCAGAGTTCGATAAAAAACTTAAAATAAAACAAGGCTTGGTTGATTATATCCATAATTATTCGGTGAAGGGCAATCTTCCCGAATCAATTTTGCCTTACACAAAAACCTTACCCAAATATACCAACAACGCAAAGCCAATTCATTTGATTGCGGCAGGAGATACTAACTCGAACATTTATTGGCAAAAATTAGCCGAAATCGACTGGCACGAATTATTCTATAAACCTCACAGTCAAGGGGTTAACTTTATTTTGAACCTTAAAAGTCAAATTGAGAATGAGTTGAAACCCGAATTTTTATTGATAGATTCTCGAACGGGCATCACCGAAATTTCGGGTATTACCATTTCTTTATTAGCCGATGATTGTGTGATATTATCGGTCAATAATGAGGAGAGTATTGCGGGTTCAGGGCAGGTGATTAATTCCATTAGAAAAGCCGAAAACAAATTATTTAAAACGCCCAATATTTATTTTGTTTTGAGTAGGATTCCGTATAGCTTGAAACCCGAAATAAGAGGGCAGGAAATAAAGTTAGTTGAAAACTTAAAGAAAAAATTAAATCTGCCTCAAATACACGTTTTGCACTCCGACCCAGAATTAGAATGGCAAGAAAATATCAGAATCGGAGATATTCACCAAAACGATGAGGTGCCAATCGGGCAAGAATACTTGGAGCTTTTTGAGGCAATCATTCACCCGCATTTGACGGATAAAGATTTTGAGCAGTTTGAAAAAATCAAGCAAATCAAAAAACTTCTAATAGCAGTCTATGGAACTTTTGATAATAACGAAAAAATAGATTTATACACCAAAATTTTAGAAATAGACCGAAATAATGTTGAAGCCCTTGAAGGACGAGCTTTCATTAATTACCGATTAAAAAAGTATGACAAAGCACTAAACGATTTTGAAAAAATAGGCTCTAAGTTTTTTAAAGAAAGGGTTGAGTGTCTGAGGGGGCTGAAAAAATATTCGGAAGCCTTAATATTGCTCAATCGCTTATTTAAAACTTCAATAAAAGATGAAAGTTTGTATGAATTAAAGTACAAATTATTAGATGATTCGGGTGCGTCAGATGATGAAATCAATAAGTTTTTCGAAGAATGGGAGCATAATTCTGCTAAAACCTCTGAGTTCTATAACACCCGAGCAAACTGGTTTTTGGAAAACAATTTACACCAAAAAGCATTAGAAGATGCCCAAAAAGCAGTCAATATTGACGTAAAATATGCCATGGCATACACGACACTCGCAGAATCGCAGGCGGCACTTGGTAATGATGAAGGTTTTTTTATCAACATAGAACTGGCTTTCGTATTTGGCTTAAAGAAAGACATCACGCCCAACTTAAATATTCCCCGTCAGATTTATTCAAAGTATATTAATAATTTGAGATTTAGAAACTTATTGAAACAATACAATGTAGAAGCTGAGTTTATGACTTTGATGGACGAAGAAAAATAACTATTTACCCGATGCCCAAACGCACCTCAATCAACGATATTCAGGAAATTGAAGACCTCAACAACCTCGAACGAATAGTCAAGGACAAACGCAACGACAAACGAGCCGATGCCAAGAAAGGCCGCCGAAACCGTCACTATGTAAAGGTTTTGATAAAACACCAGATAAAAGATGGAACGGTTGGAGAGGAATAAAATCATTAGAGATTTTGCTCTGCACTCAAAACAAAAACACTTGTGTTTCACTCCCGATTCCGCAACCAACCCGTTATACTCAGCCGTTCGGCGAAGGTTTCGGTTACTTCGTGGTCGAGTTTTTCGCTTTCAAAGCATACCAAACGCCCCGCCAAAGGTGCAATACTGATAGCTTGCTCAATGCCATTTTCTTGAATATAAATAACAAGATTTCCTCCATTTTCGGGAATCCAGTTTTGATTGAGATAAAAAATCACGGACAAAACTCGACCCTTTTGGGCTTGAAAAGTATCTCGATGGCGGCGGTAAAACTTGCCAATGGCGTATTTTGCAAAATGAATTTCGGCATCAACGATACCCAAGTAGCACGTCCGATTGAGGTAATCCATGAAGGCTTGATTGCGGTCGAGCAGGGAGCGTTCGGCAGGATTAGTGGTATCGCTTTCGAGCCACAAAATTTCATCGCCCCGCACGAGTTTGGCTTGATGTACTTCGCTTTGTTTGCCAACGCTGGCCTCCTTAAATTTTCCCGCCAAATAGCGTTCTGAGAAGATTTTAAGTAAATCACTGACTTCATTTTTACTCAAGAAATCATCACAAACAGCGTATCCATTAGTTACGACACCCTCAATAAGGGCCTCGAACTTGTCTTCTTGTGTAAGCATTTTAGCCCAAAAAACCTTGTAATTCTTGCCGATTTACAAGGTTTCTTTTGGGTTTTGTGTAAAGATAATCTATTGCTGTGGCAATAGCTATTGATTTAAAATTAGGAATTGAAATACCCCAAATTTTTTCAAATCGTGATTTTTTTGTACATTCGAGCAGTTTTTTAAAAACGCCCAAAAAAACGCCCAAATGCCCCTTCAAAAACCCTCAAAAAGCAAAGCTGCCAAGAAAAAAAAGGTAGAAACGCCAAAAAAAATCCCCTATTATCGCAAACCCGATAGCCTAACACTCGACCAATGGCAAGTAGGGCTACGAAAGCAGTTTGGGCAAGATAACGAATTTGTGGTGAGCAATATCGGAGCCGAAAAAATATTCTCGGATTTTCAAGTCACAAATAACGCCACCAATAACTCTTATAAAGTGGCCATCAGAAGTACCGACGACTCACGGAATTTTTGTGAATGTCTTGATTTCAAAACCAACCGTTTGGGCGTTTGCAAGCACATCAGTGCCACGATTCAGCACTTAGGGAGTGTGCATGGCTCAAAAAAAGCATTCAAAGAAGGAGGTTCTCAGCCGCATTACAGTTCGGTTTATTTGGATTATCGCAACGGTCGGGAGATAAAACTCCGCATCGGCTCCGAAAACCAAGCGGCATTTTCGGCATTGGGTAAAACTTATTTCGACCAAGATTTTGTACTAAAACCTGCCTCTTTTGGGGTTTTTGAGCTGTTTTTGGAAGAAGCCAAGAAACTGAGCGAGAGTTTTAGGTGCTATCCCGATGCCCTCGATTTTGTGATTGGTGAGCGGGATAAAAACCGTCGCCGTGATTACCTGTGGCGAATCATGCCCGATGGCGACACCGACAAAGCCTTTGATAAATTACTAAAAGTACCGCTTTTTCCATACCAACGAAAAGGAGTTTTCTTTGCCGCTTTGGCAGGTCGTAGCCTCATCGCCGACGAAATGGGACTCGGCAAAACCCTTCAAGCCATCGCCACGGCCGAACTTTATAAAAATGAACTTGGTATCAATCGAGTGCTGATTGTGTGTCCGACTTCGCTGAAATACCAGTGGAAATCGGAGATTGAAAAGTTTACCGATAGTAGCGTTCATGTAATGGAAGGCACACTTCTCAAACGCAAAGTTCAGTACGAAGCTACCGATGCCTTTTACGTCATTGTGAGCTACCACACCATGACCAACGACCTCGATTTACTCAATAAAATGGAGGCCGACATGGTGATTTTGGACGAAGCCCAACGGATAAAAAACTGGAAAACGAAGGTTTCGCAACAAATCAAAAAACTCGTTACGCCCCACGCCATTGTACTGACGGGTACACCCCTCGAAAACAAACTCGAAGAGCTTTATTCCATCACGCAGTTTATTGATGTCTTTCGCTTGGGGCCGATGTACCGTTTTCTGAACCAATACCAAACCACCGACGATTCGGGTAAAGTTATTGGCTATAAAAATCTGCACGAAATCACGAAAATACTGTCTGATATTCTCATCAGACGTACCAAAAAAGAGGTTTTATCGCAGCTACCGAAACGAATGGACAAAAATTTGTTTGTGCCGATGACGCAAGAACAAATGGAAATCCATAACGAATTGGGCGATAATGTAGCAAAATTGGTCAATAAATGGCGTAGATACAGTTTTCTGAACGAAGCCGACCGCAAACGTTTGATACTATCATTGAGCCAAATGCGAATGGTCTGTGATAGTTCGTTTATACTCGACCAAAAAACCCGACACGACACCAAAATTGAGGAAGTGATGAATATTTTGGACGAATTTTTGGAAAATTCGGACGAAAAAGTGGTCATTTTTAGTCAGTGGGAACGCATGACGAGGCTCGTGGCCAACGAACTCAATGAGCGGGGAATAAAGTTTGAAAACCTCCACGGGGGCATCGAAAGCCGAAAACGTAAGGATTTGTTGGATAATTTTCGAGATGATCCCAACAGCAAAGTATTTCTTTCGACCGATGCGGGCGGCGTTGGGCTAAATTTACAAGCGGCATCTTTGATGATAAACATGGATATTCCGTGGAATCCTGCGATTTTGGAACAACGCATTGCCCGTATTTACCGCCTCGGACAAGAGCGAAATGTATCCATCATCAACTTGGTTTCGACGGGGACGATTGAACACAAAATGCTCGACGTGCTGAAGTTTAAGGGAGCAATGGCCGAAGGTGTGCTTGACGGTGGCGAAGATACAATTTTCTTGGGCGACGACCGATTCAAGCAGTTTATGAATTCGGTAGAAAACCTCACCGACACGCCGCAGGAAGAGCATACCATCTTGGACGTAAGCGAAGAACACGAAACCGAAGTACAAGAAGTAGCAACCGTTACGGACGATGATTCGCTGGAATCGGCTACCCACGCCAGTACATTCTTGGGTGATGATGATGTAAAAGAACAAGAAAAACCAGCCGTTTTGCCTATAAATACGCCCAATCAGAGCGAAACGTTGGTGCAAAGTGGCGTGAGTTTTTTTACCCAACTTGCCCAAACGCTCAAAGATCCACAAGCCACCAAAACACTGGTCGAACACCTTGTTCAGCGTGATGAGTCGGGCAAGATGTACCTCAAAATTCCCGTCGAAAACGAGGATATTGTAGCCAATACCCTCCAAAGTTTGGGGGCGATTTTTGGGGCTTTTATGAAGTAGAGAATAAGTTAAAAATACCCCTTAAACACTACCCTAACCTATACAAAATACAAGATTCTGAACAATGAAAAGCTGTATCTTTACGCTGATTTCAATGATAATGTTTACAACATTGTCCATGGGTCAAGAACAAAAAACCGTTGCCCTAAAAGGAAAAGTTCGAGATTATAAAAGTACGATGCCGTTGGCGGCTCAAATAAAAATTATTTATACCGATGACCAACTGCCAACTCAGGAAACGCCCGCCAAAGCCGATGGTAGTTTTGAGATAAAAGTTTTACCCAAAACGTGTGTGATGCAAGCCACTACGCAGGGCTACATCGTGTCGAACGTGGTGATGAATCTCGAAAATTTGAGCGAACCGAACGTACAGGCCGAAATCCCCTTAGTTTTTAAAGGTAAATCAAAAATCAACCAATTATTATTTGAGTTTGCTTCGCAAAAAAAGGAAAAAGAAGCCGAACAGAATACTGGAATCCCGAAAAATAAACAACTCTTTCAGGCTACCGATGCAACTGATAATCGGGTTTTGGCGGCTCAGTTTAGCATTAAAGGTTTGTATAAAAACAGTTTTGTTAATAAAAAAACTTCCCAAGAATCCTCCGTTTTTGAGCATAACTTCACCGAGCGTGAGCATATTATTTTGAATGTTTCGGCCGACGGATACCAAAATTTTTTGAGCGAAATTGAGATTGAAACCTTCAACGAAACCGTTCACGAAAATACAGCTCCGCTCATTAAGAAAATCTCATTTTTAAATCTAATCATTAAAAACGAAGCCGAACTCCAAAATCTTAACGTTTTTGAACGCAACAACGGCACGCAAAAGCAAGTAGGTTTGGCAAAAAGTAATGGAATGTATTTTGGCTCGCTCACCAGTGGTGCATCATATAAAATAACGATTGATACTAAAATTGCCAAAGAAATAACCCAAGAATTTACGGCTACCGAAGGCCTGAACCAAGTCGTGATTACGCTCGAAGCCAAAGCAGATAAAAGCCCAGTTGTTTCCGAAAACAAACCTTTTACGCCCACCGAAACTAAGGTAGTTCTATTAGAAAAACAAGCCTATTTACCTGATAATAAGCTAATTAGCTTAGAAAACCAAGTACTATATTTTGATCAAAGCAGCACAGTTTTGAATCAAGCATCGAAGGCGATTTTGGAAGAAATTAGTAAGAAAATGCTGGAATCACCCGATACAAAAATCGAAATCACGGGGCATACTGATAATATTGGTGATAGCCGCCAAAATCTTTATTTATCGGAGTTTCGGGCAAAAGTTATTTCAAATTTCCTTTATAACAAAGGTATCAAAACCCACCGAATTATACTCCAAGGCAGTGGCAGCAAAGCCCCCAATACGGGCAACGACACCGAAGAAAATCGCCAAAAAAACCGACGAGCAGAGTTAAGGTTTTATTGAGTTGAAAAATATGTGAGAAAAAACGTATTTTTGTAAAAAAAACTTAACTATGATTACCCCAGAAGAGTTTCCGTACATCACATCAATTTATGTAAATGATTGTTACGCCTATCAAAATTTTAATATTGATTTGGTGAAACATCAGCCATTTAGTCATTTGATTTTGACAGGAAAAAATGGCTCGGGGAAAAGTACGATTTTGAGAGCTTTAGATAAGCATATTGCAAGTTCAATTAATGATGTTTATTTAGACGAAAGTATTAGCGAAGCAAAAAATGAAATTAAAAAATTAACGGAAAAAAAATTACTTCTTTTGGGTGAAGCACTTACGAAAAGAAGCAACCTTAAAAAATTTGTAGATGAGTATGGGAAATTAAGTCCTAAATTTTCAGACGATTTTTTACTTTCAAACTATAAAAAAGAATCAATTTACTCCTATCTTCTCCCATACAGAAACAGCAAAGTAAACAAAGTAGAAATTCCCACAAAACAAGACGAATTTGAAAAGCAATTAGAGCAAAACACCAATTCTTCCGATTTTTTCATCAAAAACTTCAAGCAATTTTTAGTAAATAAAAAAGTAAATCAAGCTTTTGCTCAATTAGAAAAAAATAAAGCCCAAATAGAAAGTACTGATGCTTTTTTCCATCAAATTGAAAATATTTTCGGACAAATTTTTGAAGATAATGATTTAAAATTAGTTTTTGAAAAAGACGCTTACGAATTTCTTATTAAACTGAGTGATGGCCGAGAAGTAACTTTTGACATACTACCCGACGGCTTTTCAGCATTTTTGAGTATTCTGATGGATTTATTTACCCGATTAGATTTAATCCGAAAAGCCGTGGGTGATTTTACCTACAACCCTTGCGGAATCGTACTCATCGACGAACCCGAAACCCATTTGCATCTATCATTGCAGTACCAAGTTCTGCCGATTCTTACTACGCTTTTTCCGAACATACAATTTATAGTTGCTACGCACTCCCCTGCGGTTATTTCGAGTATTTTGAATGTTACGGTTTTTGATTTGACATCGAAAGAAACCCTTTCCGATGAAGCGGTGGGTAAGAGTTTCTCGGAGATGCCAATAACCCTCGAAACCGAACGACTAATTCTCCGCCAATTTACGCTTGAAGATGCCCCTTTCATGCTCGAACTGCTCAATACGCCCACTTGGCTGCAATACATCGGTGATAGAAATGTGCATACAATCGAAGAAGCCGAAAACTATCTACGTAATGGCTCTCTGAAAAGTTATGCCGAAAATGGCTTCGGATTTTATGCGGTTATTGAAAAACCCGAAACGTCGGACCGAAGCAGTAAAATTATCGGAATGTGCGGACTTGTGAAGCGTGATACACTCCCCGATATTGACATTGGTTTTGCGTTTTTGCCCGACCTTATCGGCAAAGGTTACGGCTACGAAGCGGCTTCGGCCACACTTGATTATGTCCTTAATGTGCTGAAAATCAAGCGATTAATTGCCATCGTGAACGCCGACAACGAAAAATCAATCGGCTTGGTAAAGAAAATCGGAATGACGTTTGAGCGAATGATTACCCACGGTAACGAAGAAAAAGAATTGATGCTGTTTGGGGTAGAAAGATAATCAAGGAATACCTCCTTAAACTAAACTATTTTTCAAAATCGCTACGCATTTTTCTAATTCTTGTATTGTGGACGATGCAAAACCCAAACGAGTAGCATTAATATTTTCATTGGGTAAACGATGTGATACGCCGTCAGAAAAATAAAGCCCATTTCGTAGAGCGTTTTCGGTAGTTTTTAACAAATCAGTTTTCGGGTCAAATTTTGC
>JANNEN010000239.1:0-7718 GCA_031378715.1 Emticicia sp. | reverse complement strand
TAACATTCTTACACGCCTTCTTTTTCCGTTATCCTGCCCAATTTTTTCATTAAAGAGCGTTGCTATTTGCAGAAAAAATTGATTGTCTAACGAAAAAATAGCCAGTTTAAGAATGTTACTTTATTTGTTTCTCATTCCTAAAAGGATTCTCTTTGATTATTTTTGATTGGTTCGTTATACCGTTGAGCAAAAAATCATAGTCGCTATCTACACACAAAAGCATGAAATTTCCCGCTCTATCAGCCATTTTCAAAACCTCTTGCTTGCCCCTTGTGAGCGAGGTTTTTGAGGCAGGAAATATTTTCGTTTGAATTTGGAAACCGTTAAAAATATCTTTCCAAAACGGAATATCATCTTCATTTTCTACAAAAACCTCAATAATTGTTCCCTTTCGGCGGTTGAGTGCATTTTGACTTTCAAAATAATCAGAGTTTATCTTATCGGTTAGTTTCGACATAAAATCTTAGCTTTTTGTCTGAATTTCTGACATTTCAAAAACCTTATCTTTCCAACCGTTCACTACTATTGAAGGCGAATGTGTCGCAATGATTATCTGCACATTTTCGTTTAGTTTTCTGATATTATCTACCAAGTTTTCTTGCCAATCGGTATGCAATGAGATTTCGGGTTCGTCCATGAGCATAATAAAGTGCTTGTTGTCTTGCACCAGCGTTGTGAGCAAAATAATCAACATCTGTTTTTCGCCCGAAGATAATTGGTAAGGACTTATGGCTTTTTCGCCTCGTTGAATAAACGTAACTTCGTTTTGGGTTCGGTCAATTTTCTTTTGCGTATGACTAAAAAGGGCATCAATGGTGTCCAAAAACAACGTTTTTTTTGCGTTAATACTCGAAATACCGTTTTCTCCATTTTCAAGGGCTTTGATTGCTCGGTTACCAATATTTATTTGATAACCAAGATATTGTTTTTGCAGAGCCGCAATTCTTAAATCCAATTCGGTGCTTACTTCATTATTAGTTGCCCTTTTGATGGTTTCAATATCTTTCAGTGGTTGTTCAAAAGTATTTATGAAAGCGAACGACCCCGAAGATTCCTTGATATACCCGTTTACGTTTCTAATTTCTAAGATTGTTTGAAAATTCTCGTTGAGTTCGGAAATAAATACATTTCCATTATCGAACTGTACTTTTACCGATGCCGCTTTTTTCAAAATTTCCGCTTCTTCCTGTTCTCTTCTTAGTGTTACATCAATCAATTTGAGCAACGTACTTTTGCCACTGCCGTTGTCACCAGCCAAGATATTGACATCGGGATTGAGATTCCAGACGAAATTCAAATCCTCGTATCCCCAAAGGTTTTTTATTTCTACTTTGGTTATGTACCTAATATCTTCTCGCATCTCCTTCGTATTTATTTTTCCAGCACAGCGTAGCCAAAACCCGCCGCACCGAAGCCGTTTCCGTTGTATAACAAATATTTGTTGCCTTTGTGTTCATAACAATGGGCATAATTTATCATTTGGTAGTCCAAATCATCGGGATTTTCGGATTTATGAATCCCCACCAAGGCATCTTTTCGCTCCCATTTGAAACCATCGAGCGACTCGGCGTAGCCCATGCGATAGCTTTGGTTGCGGTCGGTGCGGTAGTCGAGCGTGTGGCGATAAGAGTAATACATCTTGAAAATACCGTCTTCGTGAAACACACTCGGCCGACCAACGGCGTGCAGAAAATCATCAAACGGCAGAGCAACATCGCCCGTCGGTGTCCAGTTGATACCATCGGGCGAAACTGCCACCCGACAATCATAAAACGGCTCGGGGTAGCCGTGAATATACTCGCATTTCTGCCCCGAAATATACCACATCATCCACTGACCATTGACATACATGACTGATGGTTGTGCCGCCCAAATCGGGTTATGAATTGATCTATCCATGATTGGCCCACGAAACATTTTCTTGAAATTTAAGCCCCCATCGGTACTCACCGAAAGCCCCATCGAAAGGCGGTAGGAATTATGGGTTTTGTTCCAGCCTGTATAATAAAGCCAAATATCGCCGTTGGGTTGCGGCACAAACCAGGCGGGCATTGCTCCTGTTTCGTCGTACTCGCCTGGGCCGCCCAAGTCTAAAACATACGTATCGTGAATGTAGAGAATCTTGCTCGGGTCGTCATAATCGACATCAATAAATGTTGGGCGAGATTGCCCCAAATCATCTCTCGAAGAGAAATAAACCCGTAAAAAGTCTTTGTGCTTGTACGCAAACGGCACTTGTGCGTGCGAGCGACTATGAGCTAAACTGCCGTCAGGCTTATAAATGAGTCCTTTTTTTTGCCACATGGTGGGGTGTAGTGAATGAATGAGCGAATGAATGAGCGAACATTTTTACTCATTTATTCCTGTAAAATTTTAAATGAGCGTGTTTGAATCGGTTTGCCGATGTGATTTTAAATTTTTTTCCAAAAACAGGTTAAATTTGCACGCAAAGGTCGCAAAGTTTTTCGCAAAGAACGCACAGGGTCTTTCACTTTTTCTTTACGTACTTTGTATATAAAGTAATACGTTTAAACAGGTTATTTACATAAAGCGTTGGTAATCAACACATTTTCATCTTTCAAAACGTTTGAACCAACTCCAAATTTTCATGATTATTACGCCAAAAATCGCTTCTCGAAAAATCTTGGTGGACATTTTGGAAACGCCTTTCGTGCGGTCAGTGAAAATGATGGGTACTTCAACGATGTTAAATTTATACAAAAAAGCATTAAATTTCATTTCAATCTGAAAGGCATAACCGATGAACGTGATTTTGTCGAGCGGAATTGTCTGTAAAACCTCCCGACGGTAGCAAATAAAGCCGCCCGTGGGGTCCATTATTTTCATTCTTGTAATCATTCGGACGTACACCCCAGCAAAATACGACATCAGCACTCGGCCCATCGGCCAGTTCACGACGTTTACGCCCTTGATGTAACGAGAACCAATAGCCACATCAAAATCATCAATTTTACAAGCCTTGAAAAGTTTGATTAAATCCTCGGGGTTGTGCGAAAAATCAGCGTCCATTTCGTAGATATATTTGTAGTCGTGTTCTAAGGCCCAGCCAAATCCACGAATGTAGGCCGTGCCTAAACCTAATTTTCCTGTACGCTCAATAAGGTGAAGGTTTTCTGAAAACTCGGCTTGCAGTTCTTTGATTTTTAGCCCCGTTCCGTCGGGCGAGCCATCATCAACAACCAAAATATCGAACGGCTCATCAAGGCTCATCACCTTTCGGACGATTGCCTCAATGTTTTCAATTTCATTATAAGTAGGTATGATTACTATGTTTTCTTTCAATGTTAATATTTTTTTGCTACACCAATGAGTAGCTTTAATTTTATAATTTATTGATAGTCAGTATTTTACGTTGCTATGGACTGTCGTCTATTGACTCCTCCGTCACTTCACTTGTTTTCTCTTTTTCTTCAAGTCTTCTAAGTTTTTTAGGGTTTGGTCATAGATTTCGACCATTGCTTCGGGCTTTGTTACATAATAGTTGTAACTTGCTCGGTAGCGTGCCGTGTCGGTTTTGTATTTGGTCAAGATTTGTCGCTCCAATTCTTTGTAAGCAACCTTGGTAGAATCATAATCTCGAAACGACAAACGACTGACTTTTGCCTCGGCCAAATGGATTTCGGCCAAAATATTCGACATCGTTTGCTCATCAAGGGCGTTTTTTGGCAAATCTGCTTTGGAATCGCAGGCCAAAACCACTGAAAATATGCTCAGAAACAAGAATATTTTTTTTGTCAATCTTTTCACTTTATCTTCGTTTTTAGAATTAACGGTAAATTACGCAAAAATATAGTAAAATACGCACGTTAAAGTTTGTTAATTGATTTTTGGAATAGTAAATAATCAAAATAAATAATGGTAGAAAGCATCATATCGAAGCTCAATAAGTACGAAATAAAAATCAGAAAAGCCGTGAATGGACACATGCACGGCAATTTTCGCTCGGTTTTTAAGGGTTCGGGCTTGGAGTTTAGCGATTTGCGTACCTATCAATACGGCGACGACGTACGAACAATCGACTGGATTACGACCGCCAAAGGCGATGGGGCGTACGTCAAGATTTTTAAGGAAGAAAAAGAGCAAACCGTGTTTTTTATGCTCGACGTAAGCAGTTCGCAGGAAGTTGGCAATAGCGGCCGTTTGAAAATTGATGCCGCCAAAGAAATTTGTGGCGTGTTGGCACTTTCGGCCATCAAAGAAGCAGGACACGTGGGGCTTTACTGTTTTTCTGACCAAAAAGAGCTTTACTTCAAGCCCGCCAACGGCATGAAACACGGCTACGAATTGATTCTTAATTTGTTCAAGATGAAACCCATTTCGCAGAAAACTGATATTCCTGCCGCCATTGGATTTGGGCTGAATATCTTGAAACGAAAAAGTGTAGTGATAATGATTTCGGATTTTTTAGATGAAAACTACGAGCATAATCTCAAAGCATTGGCACGCAAGCACGATTTGGTGGTGATTCATGTCTATGACCAACGGGAGGTGAAGTTGCCCAGTCTTGGCATTATTCCTGTGCTGGACAAAGAAACCAAGCGTACCGTTTGGCTCAATACGTCATCGCCATCATTCAAGCGAGAGATGAAAGAAACCTTTGACGACAACCAAAAACGCCTTGAAACACTCTGCAAGCAACATAATGCTAATTATTTGGCCATCGATTCGAGAGAAGACTACGTGCCGAAACTTGTACAATTATTCAGAATCAGAAAATAAACGATGAGCGATAGATATTTTACCTTCTGTGTAAAGTCTTATAATAACCCCACGGCAGCGGCCGACCGTCCCCAACCCTCCCCAAAAAGGAGGGGAGTGAAAGTCCCGCAGCTGTGTACCGTTCCCTTTTGGGGAGGATTTAGGCGACCGACGCTCGGTGGGGTCTTGGGGCGAAAAAAAAATATCACAGAGTTTTGCACAGATAGATATTTTATATTCATTTTTGTCATTCTTAATTGCCTTTTAATTTTCCCAAACAGCCACGGGCAGAAACCCACGGGGCAGTTTTTGGGCGATAGCGTCGAACTCGGGCGGCCAATCGACTATGTTTTGAGCTACCGACATGACCCCTCGGCGGAGGTTTTTTTCCCCGATACAACCTATAATTTCTATCCTTTTGAGATAATCCGCCGCAATATCTTCCCAACAAAAACTACTAATAATACGAGCCTTGATAGCGTAGTTTATACCTTGGTGACATTTGATATTACCAAAAATCAGAAGCTAAATTTGCCCATTTATTTACTCGCCAAGCGGGATTGTACGCTGGTGTATTCGTTGGCCGATTCGGTTTTTTTGAAAGAAATGATTGTCACAAGCCTTGACTCGCTCACGCTCAAAACCGATACAAAATTGCTTTCGCTATCGCAGCAGGTCAATTATCCCAAAATCTTGACTTATTTACTAGGGCTTTTGGGGGTTAGCTTAGTGATTTATGCTTTCTTCGGGCGAATCATCAGAAAGCAGTATAAATTATTTTTGTTTGGGAGAAAACACAAGGATTTTCAAGCCAATTACAGGCGATTTACCCGAACGACCTTAGATGATAATACCATTGGCAAGGCATTGGTACTTTGGAAAAAACATTTGGAATGGCTCGAAAAACGCCCCTATACTTCTTATACCAGCAAGGAAATTATTGCTCGGCTACCCAGCGAACGCTTGGAGGAGGCACTGCGAGAAGTGGATAGTGCTATTTATGGCGGAATACTTTCTACCCAAATGCCCCTGGCGATGAATATTCTGCTTGACAAAGCCACCGAACTTTACCAAAATAGACGAGCCGAATTGGCTGAAAGTTTGTGAGTTTTATTTTTGAATGATGCAAAATATCGAAATAATATTATCCGAAAAACTGCTCAACGAGCAAGCCTGCCTTGATTTTGTCAAAACCGACGACTCGGGCGGCATCGTGACGTTTGTGGGAACGGTACGAAACCACACCAAAGGTAAGCGGGTACTAAGGCTCGACTTTGAGGCTTACGAACCAATGGCAGTATCCGAAATGCAGAAGATTGCCGAGCGTGCAGTTGAGATGTTTTCTTTGAAAAAAATAGCCATTTATCACCGAACGGGAAGCCTCCAAATCGGGGAAATTCCTGTAATCATAGCAGCATCGGCGGCACACCGAGGAGCGGCTTTCGATGCTTGTGAGTTTGCGATTGATACCTTGAAAGACACCGTTCCGATTTGGAAAAAAGAGATTTTTGAAGACGGCGAGGTGTGGGTTTCGGCTACGCCGTAAGGGAGTGTTGAAAATACAAAATTTGTTAGTGTAAATCTTCCGTTGCAAATACACCGATAACATCCCCCGCCGACGGCTACGCCAGTCAGGCACCCCCTTCAAAGGGGGATTTTTAAAAACTGCAACGGAAAATTTACACTAACAAACCTTTTGATAAAATCACGTTGATTTACACAGGTACATTTAGAGCTACAAGGGAAATTACAGGCATTTTTAACCGTATTACAAAATGACCTATCGGTTTAAAAGGGAACGGTACGGCCTTGCGATTGATTTGACAAAAAATACTCCACAAATCTTGAACGGACTTATTTTTTTAATCAATCCTAAATTGAGGTATATCTTATCAATCTTAAATGTTCAAACACAATGGTCGTTTCTGTGCATAAGTAAACTTTTTCTATTTAAATTTGTTTAGAATAAAAAAAACTAACTGCACTTTGTCATAACACTTAAAATTCCTGTATATTAGCTTCAAATTTTAACTACTATTTTATATGATTAAACGATTACTAATGAGCTTAGGATTATTTATCCTATGCCTGTTGACTGTAAATGCTCAACAAAAAACAATTCGTGGGAAAGTAACTGATAACGCCGATGGAACTCCCATGATTGGTGTTTCTGTTGTTGCCAAAGGTACAACAGCTGGAACAGTTACTGATGTTGATGGAAATTATCAGCTATCGATATCTGAGGCTACCAAAATTTTAACTTTTTCTTTTGTAGGTTATCTTGCCAAAGAAATGAGTGTTGGTAATTCTACTACGATAGATGTCAAATTAGCAAATGATGCCCAGCAACTCTCTGAAGTTGTTGTCACTGCTGTTGGTATCCAGCGTGAGAAAAAAGCGTTGGGCTATGCGGTAAGTACCGTTAAAGGCAACCAACTTCAACAAGTTTCTGAGCCTGACCCGCTTCGTGCATTGTCAGGTAAAGTAGCTGGAGTAAATATTCAAGGTTCGGGCGGAGCCGCGGGTGGTGCTACTAACATCACGATTCGTGGTAATTCTTCGCTTTCTAACAATAACCAACCACTTTTTGTTGTGGATGGCGTGCCTTTCGATAATTCTACCTTTAATACCGATGGCGGGTTTGCAGCAGGGGCAACTTTTACAAACCGTGCTTTTGACCTCGACCCAAATAATATTGAGTCCATGACAGTATTAAAAGGAGCAGCAGCGGCGGCTTTGTATGGCTCTCGTGCTGCAAATGGGGCTATCATTATTACAACAAAAAATGGTAAAAGAAAAAGTAAAAAAGGTTTAGAAATTAGCTATAACACGTCTTATTCTACTGAGAAAATTGCGGCTTCACCAGAATACCAAACCACTTACGGGCAGGGTACCGAAGGCGATACACGTCTGGGAGTGTTTGGTTCGTGGGGAGCACCCTATTCAGCCATTGATTCGATTCCTCATCCATTAGCAAGTCGTTTCGGTGCTGTTTTACC
>JANNEN010000230.1:0-5691 GCA_031378715.1 Emticicia sp. | reverse complement strand
GACAAGCACGCCATTATTCCAGCATTGTTTTTTATTTCTTCGTTGATTCGTAATGCTTTTGTAAGATATATTTCAGCATCTTTAAAATTCCCCATCGAATAGTACGCAATCGCTTGAAATCTGTTGCCGTCGGCAAGCCCTTTTTTGTACATTATTTTTTCGGAAAGTTGGCTTGCTTGCTGCGAATATTCCAAAGTTTTACTCGGACTTGACATATAATACGCCCTCGCCAACTGCAATAACGCATTAGCTCGGGCGGTATCAGCTTGCGTTTTTTTGTCTAAATCGGCTAATAATTTATCAAATATGACGGCATTTTGAGCTTCGCAAAGGATACTGAGCATCAAAAATAGCAAGAAAAAGAACAGTTTTTTCATTTCAAATTAGCTAAAACATCTTTATAACTTCGACCAATGGGCAAGTTAAAACCTTGAATATCAATACTTTGTGGTAAAATACGGTCAATGTAATTTGGCTGAACGGCAAAACTTCGGTGGATTCTTAGAAACGATTTGAAGGAACTTTCGAGCAAAAGATTTCCGATGGAACTCAGCACCGAGTATTTTTTTGTAGTCGTAATAATTCGAGTATAATCTTTCAGAGCTTCCAAGTACAAAATTTCGTGCAAATTAAGTTTTATTTGTTGATGCCCATCTTTGATAAAAATCGTATTTCCACCTAAACTATGCTCAAAAAGTTGAGCTTTTTGCTTGATTTCAAAAAAAGCCTGCACTCGATTCATACACTTTTCAAAACGCTCGGCTTTGATAGGTTTTACCAAAAAATCAAAAGCCGCTACATCAAAACTTTCGGCAGCATAATCTGGAAATGCAGTAATGAAAATACAAACTGGAATGTGCTGCATTTTTGCACGAAACTCTAATCCTGACATATCGGGCATATCAATATCGCTCAAAAGGACATCAATTTGCTGGTTTTGAATAGCCGTAAGTGCCTCATTTGCAGAGAAATAAATGCCTGTAACATTCAGAAAGGGATATTTTTTTGCAAAAGCCATTGCCGTCAGACGGTCGATTTCGTCATCATCAACAATGATACAATTAAGAGTAGAATTGATAGTCATAACCTAAATTAGTTTGCCAATTTAGGTATTTTAAAAAGGAAGTTATTCAAAAAAGCCAATAATTTACTGAACGGTCGATTTAAAATGTCGTTTGTCGATTGGTGCTTGATTGGAACTTGGCTAAGGTTTAGTTTTGGGTTTCTCACAAAACAAATATAACCATGAATCTCAAAACAAACCTAATCGTAGCATTTTGCTTATTTTCGGCAATATCTTTTGCCCAGAGTAGCCTATACACCACCAAAGGCGTAACATTTCCTACCTATACAACTGGCTCTCGCCCAGCCGCAAATACCGTAGGTTTAGGCACGGTGCTATATAACACTTCTGACAACACGCATCAATTTAGCAACGGTGCTTCATGGCTGAATTTATTAGGAACTACCTCAGTACCAAGTGGCACTGCCAACCAAACCCTCCGAAATAATGGAAGCGGTTGGGTAGCAGATGGATTAATGCAAAATAATGGGAGCAGAGTTTTGATTGGACTGAATAATTATGATTCTGATGGTTTAATAAGGGTAAATGCAGGAAATTTTAGTACTGCCATTATGGCAACTTCCACAGATTATCCTGCGATTACCACTATTTCCACCTCTGGTGTAGGAGTTTCATCAATTTCCACTTCTGGAAGTGCCTTTATTGGTGTATCATCAACCGCCGATGCGATTACTGGTACATCAACTACTGGTAGGGGTGTTTATGGATTTTCAAATATTAATAATGCAGTTGAAGGATATTCAATCAATGGTCGTGGAGTAAATGGATCTTCAAGTTCTGGTACTGGAGTGAGGGGTGAGTCAGGTACCAGTTTTGGAGTTTATGGCATTTCAAGCTCTGAAACTGGAGTAAACGGAATTTCAACCACTGGTAAAGGGATTCATGGATTTTCAAATTCTAATACTGGAGTAAAAGGAGAATCATTTACAGGTTATGGGGTTTTTGGCGTTTCATCTACTCTTGCTGGAGTAAGAGGTGAATCAAATGATAGTTTTGGAGTTTATGGCACTTCAAATATTAGTACTGGTGTAAGAGGTGCCTCAAATTCTTGGGTTGGGGTTAGTGGCTATTCAGGCTCTTCTTATGGAGGACTGTTTTATGGAAGAGTAAGATTACAAAAAGGTGGAAATGGAGATGCTGGAATAGAATTTGAAAAAAGCAATGGTGCACAAGGAGGTTATGTTGGCATGAATGGGGATAACGAAATGATGATTTATGGTTTTCCGTATGGTGGGGCTATTCAAAGATGGAATGTCAATGGTGGTTCAATATGCTATGCTACTTCTCCTACCATTTGCTCAGATATTCGATTGAAAAAAGATTTCAGAGATTTGTCAAATTCTTTGACATCAATAACACAGCTAAAAGGCTATAATTATTACCTCAGAAATGAGAGAAACCCAAATCTTCAAACGGGTTTTATTGCCCAAGAAATCCAAAAAATCTTTCCAGAATTAGTCAATCAAGGCTCTGATGGCTATTTATCAGTAGATTATACAGGCTTAATTCCGCACTTGGTAGAAAGTGTGAAGGTTTTGAAAAGTGAAAATGAGGAGTTGAAGGAAAGGTTGTTGAAAATTGAAAATTTATTAAATATCAAAGAATTATCTGCAAAAAAATAAACACTTTAAACCAAATTATTTCCATGAAAAAAATACCTTACTTCCTCATTATCAGCCTTTTATGTTTCAAAGGCTTTTCGCAAAGTATTGAACTGAAACCCAATCAAGGCGTTTCGGTGCCGCAGTTCACAACCGTTTTTATTGATGGAATGACAACCCAACCAAAAGGCACAGTTGTATTTGATTTAGATTTGAACGTTATGAAATATTGGAACGGCACAATATGGATAAATCTCACCACAGGCGGATCTGGCTTAGGTTGGACTGCAAACGGAGCGGATATTTCTAACCCCAATGCTGGAAATATTGGTGTCGGGACAGCAACGCCAAACTATTCAAGGCTACAAATAAATGGCAGCGTTGGTGCATCAGTCGCTATGTTTGGAGCTGATAAAACTGGCGTATCAATAAATGCTGATAACCCCGAAGTTGGTTTAAACTACTTCTATAATGGCACTGCAAAAACAATAAAAGCTGGTTATGGAGTTAGCCTCGGAATGTTTCCTACTTCTGGTGATTTTTATATTGGAAATTTTAACGGAAATCAATCTGCAACAGATTTTGGGGACATTGTAGGCTTTCAAAATGTATTTTCTGTAAAACAAAATGGAAACGTAGGTATCGGTACGTCCTCTCCAAGCCAAAAATTAGATGTATCAGGCAATGCCAATATTAGCGGAACTACCAATATTACTCATTTATCAAATACTGCCGAAGATGGAGCTATAAGAATTTTTTCTCCCATGACTGGCAATGTTTTTTCAGGAAACCAGTACATTTCGATTGACAAAGAAGCAATTCAAGCAAGAAAAAATGGCATTTTTCCGAACTTTATAAAATCCGAACAAAACCTAAAACTCAATCCTTTTGGTGGATATGTAGGCATTAATTCTGGTTCGGTAGCATTAACGGCAAATTTAGAGGTCTATAAATCGGCAGCATCCAATGGCGGTACGGCAGTTTTTAAAGGAACAACCCATTATACACATTTTCATTACGGAGCAAATGAGGATAACTATATTAGAGGTGGGAAAGATGGAAGCCACGTGATTATCAATGATGGTGGATTAGGCAATGTAGGCATCGGACGGTACCCAACCCTTTATAAATTAGAAGTACAAGGCACCATGAAAGCCAACGAAGTTATCGTAGAATCGACGTGGGCAGATTTTGTTTTTGATGAAAAATATAGACTGCCTAAACTTAACGATGTAGAGCGATTTATCAAAGCAAATAAACATTTGCCCGATGTACCGAGTGCCGACGAAATTCAGAAAAATGGAGCAAAATTAGCTGAATTAACTACCAAAATGATGCAAAAGATAGAAGAACTGACACTTTATGTGATTCAGCAAGAAAAAGAAATCGAAATTTTGAAAGCTAAAAACTAAGCAAAACCATGAAAAATATACTCTTTATTTTACTCTTTTTGGGTTTCAGCAAAGCGTTAGCTCAAGGCAATGATTGCGGCACAAAAGCTAAGGGAAAACCTCTTTATATTGCAGAAAAACAAAAAGATAGCCTTAAAACTATTTTAACTATCAACCAGCCTTATGCTGTAAAGGTTTGGGTAAATGTTTTTGCTGATGATAATGGTACCAATCGGGCAGCGACCGATGCTGATATTCAGCGACAAATGCAAAACATGACAAACCAATACCAAGCACATAATATTTGCTTTTTGTTGATGGGAATTTCGCAAGTTAATAACACCGATTTGAATACGCAAAATATAACTGGTGTGCCTGCAACCGACGAGAGTGGCGAAGTTGTGCCTTTCTATATTTCGGGTTTTCTTAATGTGTTTATTCACAAAAATTTGCCAGGACTCAACGGTGTTGCTTATGCGATTCCGAGTGCTTATTTGAGTATTTGGGGAGGCGTTATTGAGCAGCCCCAAAATGGCAATATTACTACCTTAGGGCATGAAATGGGGCATTGTTTTGGGCTTTACCATACTTTTGAACCCTGGGCAGATGCCAATGGTGTACCTACACTCCAAGAAAATGTTGCCCGAAATGGTGCTTGCAAAAACTGTATCACAAATGGGGATATTCTCTGCGATACCCCAGCCGATGACGATGGGGGAGTAGATTCAAATTGCAATTATGTTGGTGGCGGAATGGATGCCTGTAATGTGGTGTTTACGCCCATGACGGCAAATATTATGGGTTATGGAAACCGAACTTGTCGGAATGTTTTTACCACCGAGCAAGGTGTGCGTATGCGAACCTTATTACTAATAAACACAACCCTTCACTCGTTTTTGGTCGAAGATTCCTTTTACCTGCCGCCGAGTGCCAATGCAAACTATACCTACACCAATGGCAATTATGTTTATGCTGCAAGAGATTTTATCGGTATTTGCGAGTTTTCCAATAATATTTTTAATGTTTCGGGTTCGACAGTTCAACTAATAGTTTCCAGAAAAATTACACTGAAAGCGGGTACTTGGCTTCATCCAAGCAATGGGCGTGTACGAATAACTTCTAATCCTTATTGTAATTGAGAGGCGTTTAATGATTAAAAAGTGAATATTTTCGCTTTATTTCTGCGTTTTTTACTCAATTTGTCAAATTGAGTAAAAAACAAGGTATTCGAAGACGTGTATTTTATTTCGGAAATATTCTATCGAACTAAATTTACATCATAGAATGGGAAATTTGTATCAAAACTCATTATTTGTAAGTCTTCGGTCATGGCTTGTGCAATAAGTATTCTATCAAATGGGTCTTTGTGGTGTAGTGGCAATTCTTGATAAGCGAGTAGGTGAATTATATCAATATCAAGTAGCTGAAAATCAAGCGGTACTAATTTATCCAATGGATATGAAATTGTCAATTTTCCAATGTTGATTTTGATGGCAATTTCCCATAAAGACACCATACTCACCATTTTAAGATTGTGTGGGTCTTGTAGGATTTTTCTAAATTTGTTATCAAGTTTTGTATCCCCAGCTACATACCAAAGTAAAATGTGGGTATC
>JANNEN010000224.1:0-16874 GCA_031378715.1 Emticicia sp. | reverse complement strand
GAGAAACAAATAAAGTAACATTCTTAAACTGGCTATTTTTTCGTTAGACAATCAATTTTTTCTGCAAATAGCAACGCTCTTTAATGAAAAAATTGGGCAGGATAACGGAAAAAGAAGGCGTGTAAGAATGTTACTTTATTTGTTTCTCATTCCTTATCATGCAAACTTATACTTATTCAATCGAAAATTATAAGTGTTATGCCGAAAGTCTTGATCAAATTTTGGTCGAGGCAACACTAAATGATAATCAAGATTTTGATTGTGCCACTTTCATAAAAAAATACTCCGAAACCATTTACGAATTGTTTTTGTATTCATTTTTTTACGAAAAACAAAGTCAAGAAGTCAGTGGCCTATCGGAACATATTTTTACAATTTCAGATTTTTGTTCGACTATAAAACTTACACAAAACATAGATTTCAATAATACCAAAGCCTTAGATGTCCTTTCCGAAAGAGTAGATTTGAAAATAGCCTGTTTGCCCACAATAGAAGAAAATACAAGGATTTTGCTTGAAAAAGAACTAAATACGCTTGGATTAAGTCCCGAAAACACGTATTTATTTGTCCAAGGGCATACACTTTATGAAAACATCGTGCCGTTATTAATAAATCCGTTGTATGATTATTCCAAGAAACAAAAAATTGAAAATTTTAAAAATTTGAGTAAAACAGACGAAGAAAAAATCAACAAAATCAATCAATACCGTAATCAAAGCATTAGTTTTGAAACTGTTTTACAAACCCATAAATATTACCATCGCTGCTTTTTGATGAATAATATTAAAAGCGATATTGCGGTTTATGTTTCAAAATATTATAAAAATTGACCAAAGTTATTATCAAATCCAAATCCCCGCTGGGGCAAATTCATGAAAGCACAATTTAACAAAGACGGGTATATTATCATCAAAAATTTCTTCACGAAAGAAGAAATCAATCGAATTTATACCGAAGCCCGTAGTCTGTTTGCCCTGCAAATAGAGCGAGTTTTGGACAAAAAAGTTGATATTAACGACCGTGATACCTTCGAGCAAGCAATGTTTGAGCTTTTCAATGCCGATTTTGATACCTTCGTCAATACTGGCAAGCAAGCCCAGCACTTGATTTCGCTGCATCATTTAGCAACTGACCCCAAAGTTGTCGAAGTACTAAAATCGCTCGGCTACGAATTTCCGATGATTGGCGTGCGGCCTTCGATGCAGTTCAATAGCCGTTATTTATCGAAGGGCGGAAGCCACTGGAAACTCGGGGCCCACCAAGATTGGCGAACGGGGCAAGGCTCACTCGATAGTATCGTGATGTGGTTTCCTATGGTTGATTGCGGTGCTGATTTGGGTTCGCTGCAAATCCTGCCAGCCAGCCACAAAGACGGACTTTTGAAGTCGGATACGTCGGGTTATTTGGGCAGTATTCAGGAGGAACTTCCCGAGCAAGATTTCGTCCAAACCGAATTTGAAGTCGGCGATTTGTTGCTTTTTTCGGCATTTTTGGTGCATCGTTCGGGCGATAATATTACCCAAAATATCCGCTGGTCTATCCAGCTACGGTACAATAATATGGCCGAGCAAACCTTCAAGGAGCGAGGTTTCCCGATGCCGTATATTTATAAACCCGAAGCCGATTTAGTCACGCCCGATTTTCCGCAAAAAACGCAACTCGAAGCGGTTTTTGCTTAGAAATTCGTTCGATTTTCAACGAAAATTAAGGCTTTCACGAATAATTAGCATATATTTGTTTGTGAGTATCTGCTGCAAGGCTCAGAGATTGGTTGAAAAACTTAATCTGAGTCTTTCTTTTTTTGTGCTTTTCACGATGTCAGTTTGACTCGTAGAAGATAAAATTACAGTCGAAAACAGATGATTTTGCTGAAAACTTCGTAACCAATAAACCATGAACGAATTTATAATTTATCTGAAACTCGGCTACGACCACATCACCGATTTCAATGGCTATGACCATATCCTGTTTGTGGTTGCTTTGTGTGCCATTTATCGCTTGGCCGACTGGCAAAAAATCTTATATTTGGTTACCGCCTTTACCATTGGTCATTCGATTACGCTTGCTTTGGCCGCTCTAAAAATGATAGATTATAGCACCGATTTCATCGAGTTTTTGATTCCCGTAACCATTATCATCACCTGTGTTTCAAACTTTTTTCACCGAAGCACCGAAAGCGTACTCGATCCCGAAGAGTTTTCTCGAACGAGGTATTTTCTGGCCCTGATGTTCGGGCTGATTCATGGCATGGGATTTTCAAATTATCTACGAAGTTTGCTCGGCAAAGACCAAAATATTATCCCGCAACTGCTGGCTTTTAATATCGGTCTCGAATTTGGGCAGTTGGTCATCGTGAGTTTGTGCATTGGGCTATCTTTCTTGATTTTAGATGGTTTCAAGGTCAAAAAACACTCTTGGAACCTTATTCTTTCGGCATTTGTGGCGGGTGTGGCTTTCAAATTAATGACCGAAAAATGGTATTTTTAAGCCTTTTTTCAAAGAAAACGCACTTTTGCCCGATTTTTGCGTTATGAATCATAACAACCATTAAATCTTATACTTTACATTTCAGCAATGCAGGAAAGCACCTCACTTCTCGGTTTTTTATTAACAGCATTTTTGGCAGGTTTTGCTTCTATTTTCATGCCTTGTATTTTTCCAATTATGCCAATGACGGTTACGTTTTTTATCAAACAAAAAAACGGCACCCGCAATGCAATCATCTACGGCCTCTCAATCATGCTGATTTTTGCTTCGATTGGCTTGTTAAGTGTCGTCATCGGAAGTTCATTTTTTAATGCTTTTAGCACGAATATCTACGTAAATCTTGCGTTTTTTATCATTTTTGTATTTTTTGGGCTGTGGTTCTTGGGTGTTTTTGAGGTTGTTTTGCCGCATTCGATGGTCAATAAAATAGATGCCATGTCGGAGCGGGGCGGGCTTTTGGGGATATTCTTTATGGCCCTTACGCTGGTCGTGGTGTCGTTTTCGTGTACGGCTCCGTTTGTTGGTTCGTTGCTTGTATTGGGGGCAAACGGCGAAGTTTGGCGACCTTTTTGGGGAATGTTGGTCTTCGGACTGCCATTTGCAATCGCTTTTACATCATTGGCGATGTTTCCGCAGATGCTGAAAAGTTTGCCAAAATCGGGCGGCTGGATGAACGAAATGAAAGCCGCCATGGGTTTACTCGAATTTGCCTTAGCCCTAAAATTTCTGAGCAATGTCGATTTGGCCTACCACTGGAATTTCCTAAATCGTGACTTGTTTCTTATTATCTGGCTCGTGATTTTTGTGCTTATCGGAATCTATATTTTGGGTATCGTCCGCTTACCCCGTGACGCAAAAGTAAAAAAATACAATTTATCTCGCCTTTTCTTCGGAACGCTATCACTTAGCGTAGCGGCCTACCTTTCTTTTGGATTATTTACCGATAATAAACTGAGTCTTTTGTCGGGCTTGCTTCCGCCAAAAACGTTGAATAGTGCCGCTGATGGCTCAAAACTACGCCCGCTGCCGCACGATTTACAAGGTTTTTATGACTACGACGATGCCCTCGCCTACGCCAAGAAAGTCGGAAAGCCACTTTTTATTGACTTTACGGGCTATGCCTGTGCCAACTGCCGCAAGATGGAAGAGAACGTTTGGCCACAACCCGAAGTTTTGGAAAAACTCAAAAACGATTTCGTCATTGCCTCGCTTTACGTTGATGATAAAAAATCGCTCCCCAAAGAAAAACAGTACGTTTCGAAGTACGACGATGAACTAAAAGAAACCGTTGGCGATAAAAATATGGACATCGAAATCATTAAGTATAATAACAACGCCCAGCCCTACTACGTCATTGAAGATACCAACGGAAAACCAATCGTAAAGCAGCCCATCGGATATAGCTCAAAGGAAGATTTTATCAAATTTTTGAATGAGGGGATTGGCAATTATCGATAGGTTATCAATGCCAACCTTTGTCGATGAACCAATACTTTATTCGTTAAAAAATAAACGTGTAAGGCACAATGCGGCAGAACTACCCCAAAAAACAAAAATTTAGATAAATTCTACAAAAATGTTGTAATTTTACTAAACAAAAACCTATGTGGCAAACCACAAAATGAAAGCAAAATATTTAAACCCTTTTACAGACTTCGGTTTTAAAAAAATATTTGGAGAAGAGGCAAGTAAACCATTACTTATCGACTTCTTGAATGCTTTATTGCTCCAAACCGAAAAAATAGTAGATTTAACTTTTAAGAACAATGAACAACTTGGACAAACTGACCTTGATAGAAAAGCTATTTATGACATTTATTGCGAAAACAAGAAAGGTGAAAAATTTATAGTAGAATTACAGAAAGCTAAACAAAACTATTTTAAAGATAGAACAATTTACTATGCCACTTTTCCAATTAGAGAACAAGCCGAAAAAGGAGAATGGAACTATAAATTAAAAGCTGTTTATTGTATTGGAATATTAGATTTTACTTTTGACGATTACGAAACTGAACCAGAAAAAGGTGAAGTAGTTCATACAATTAAACTTAAAAACCAGAACGGTAAGACTTTCTACGACAAATTGACTTTCATTTATCTTGAAATGCCAAATTTTAAGCAAACGGAAAATCAACTTGAAACCCGTTTAGACAAGTGGCTTTATTTTATAAAACATTTAGAAGACTTTCAGACAATTCCAGCAATTATTGCAGACGAGGTTTTCAGTCAAGCTTTTGAGAAAGCAGAAATTGCAAAATTCGGGCAAACCGAACTTGCTAATTATGAAAACAGTTTGAAAATATATAGAGATTTGAAAGGTGTTATTGACACTGCTTTTGATGAAGGAAAACTTGAAGGAAAACTTGAAGGAAAACTTGAAATTGCTAAATCATTTAAAAAATTAGGAGTTCCAACTGAAACAATTATTGAAGCAACTGGTCTTACCAAAGACGAAGTAGAAAAACTCTAAAATAGGCATTGTGTCTTGCATTAGGTTTTGCAATATTGAGGCAGAAGTAATAGCAATGAGCCGTACCGCAACAGCGGACTGTGGGCAGCACCGATTGGTTCGTTTTTAGGCTTTATTTCGGGCAGAAGTTTTCAATATAGCTTTTTGTTCTTATCTTCATCTTTATTATTTCAACTGGGCAGCAATTCTGGGCAGACGATTTTCAAATGCCCAACATCGCAAAGCCCTAAACGTTTGATTTAGCAAGTTTCAATAAACGTTCTGTACTTTTGTAAAAAACCGCCAAAAAATGTATTTTATTTCTTCGCTTCGATGTTGTTGTTGCTAATTTTCAAAAATTAGTAAAATCCGCCTTATATTTTCCCAAAAAATAATTTTGATAGAATAGTTCGTGAAATGCTTTTTTCATTCACTCATTCGTTCACTCTATCATTCACTCATTATCTTTCTATGCAAAACCTAAAAATTTACAATACTCTTTCTCGCCAAAAGGAAACTTTTGAATCAATCACGCCCAACCATGTCGGTATGTACGTATGTGGACCAACGGTCTATAATTATGTGCATTTGGGCAATGTTCGTACGTTTATGACCTTCGATGTGCTTTATCGGTATCTCACACATATTGGCTACAAGGTTCGTTACGTCCGAAATATTACTGACGTGGGGCATTTGGTGGGTGATGGCGATGAAGGCGAAGACAAAATTGGTAAAATGGCAAAGCTCGAAAAGCTCGAACCCATGGAAATCGTGCAGCGATACACCAACGATTTTCATACCGTTTTGGAGCAATTTAATTTCTTGCCACCCAGCATCGAACCAACCGCAACGGGACATTTGATTGAGCAAATAGAAGCCGTTAAAACGCTGATAGGTAAGGGTTTAGCTTACGAAGCCAACGGGTCGGTTTATTTTGATATTAATAAATACAATTCGGAAGGCAACGAATATGGCAAACTTTCGGGCAGAATCCTGGACGACCTTTTGAACGAAACCCGTGAACTCGACGGGCAAGCCGAAAAACGTAATCCGCTCGATTTTGCGATTTGGAAAAAAGCTAATCCCGAACATATTATGCAGTGGACGAGTCCGTGGGGAATGGGTTTTCCAGGTTGGCACTTGGAGTGTACTTGCATGAGTAGCAAGTATCTGGGAGCAAGTTTTGATATTCACGGCGGCGGAATGGACCTAAAATTTCCGCACCACGAATGCGAGATTGCCCAAGGCGTGGGCATAACGGGAAAGCAGCCCGTACGGTACTGGATGCACTCAAATATGCTGACCGTGAATGGGCAAAAAATGTCAAAATCGTTGGGAAATTCTTTTCTTCCGTCTGAGCTTTTTGCGGGAAGCCACGCTTTGCTCGACCAAGCGTATAGCCCGATGACGGTACGTTTTTTCATGCTACAATCGCAGTACCGAAGTACCCTCGACTTCTCGAATGATGCCTTGAAAGCAGCCCAAAAAGGTTTCAAACGCCTCACAAATGGCTTGCGTGTGGTAAAAACACTCGTTTTTGAGCAAACCGAAATAGCTATTGACGAAAAGAAAAAACAAGATATTGAAAAATCAATCGTAGCATTTTATGATGCCATGAATGATGATTTGAACACTGCCGTAGCCATTGCCCAGTTATTCAATTTGCTGAAATACGTAAACATGATTTACATGAATCAGTTGCCATCGGCTGCCATCGGCGAAGCAACTTTCAATGATTTAAAAGATAATTTCGTACTTTTCATTGAAACAATTTTAGGTTTGAAAGAGGAAAAAGCCGAAAACTCAGAGGCAGTTCTGAACGGAATGTTGAACCTTTATCGAGAGCATAAAGCCGCCCAGCAATACGATAAAGTTGATGAAATCAGAAGCTATTTCAAAGCCAACGGCATGGCCATCAAAGACATGAAGCACCGCATTGATTGGGCTTGGGAAGAGTAAGGGAAGGTTTTTTCTTGAAACACCAATTTCATCAGCCACTTGTTGTCTTTTTTTAATTGTGTCATGATTTATTTTTATTTTACACCTAAAAATCGTTAAAGGATTAGTTTTTGGGTCAATTAAGTAATGGGATAAATATAATCAACAATTTTAAAAATGACTAAGTAACTGATTATTAGCACATTATCTTACTGTGGACTTGTCGACTATTGACGGTGGACTACTTATGAATATGCTGGATACTTTTTCGAGGGCTTTTAGAAGCAATTTTCCAACTGATATTAGACACTCACAAACTCAAACTCATACCAAAAAACAAACTTCTATATGATGCGGGGCGAACTTCGTAAGCCTTTTTGCCATCTTCCGAATACCGAAAACCGAACGAGTTTTTAGTACCCAACACATTATCTAAACTTGCATAAAAGACAGCGTATTTTTTATTAAAAAATATGATTTTACTCACCGAAAGGCTCAGATTATTAAATTCTTTGGTTCGGCTTGCCATAAATGATGGGTTGTTGAAATCATAATATGGGCGGCCACTCGTGTATCGGTGCGTGGCACTAATGCTTGCCTTAATAGCCGAAATATATTGCTTATAAACAATACTCAAATTGTGCTTGGAAGCGAAGGTCGGCATTGCCAAATCCAAAAAATTTGCGGCAAGGCGTTTGGTGTCGAGCAATGAATATGACACCCAAAAATCTCCGTTTTTGATAGATTTTTTATCTCTAAAAAATACGTCAATGCCTTTTGCGTAGCCGTACCCCGAATTGTTGGTTTGGTCACTCGGAAATCGGTACGGGTCGGGGTCATAGCTATCCACTTTTTCACGTACCAAGCTTTTATAATCCTTCAAATACCCCTCAATTCTGAACGTGCGTTCGTTTTTGATGTATTGATAGTTGATTATCAAGTGATTTGATTGTTCAAATGTTAGACTGGTATTTAGATACAGGTAGTTTTTTTCGGGCGTTTGATAAAACTGCCCCGCTGCAAGCGAAATTTGGCTATTCTCGCCAGTTTTATAAGCCAACGATAACCGTGGAGCCATATTATACTTACTGATTACAGACGAATATTCGGCTCTAACTCCCGCCCTGAAAGCTAATTTCGGCGTAATATATACCTCCGATTCGGCAAATACAGCACTGTATTTTTCCATGATTTCGTAATTACCTTTAAATACTTTATTATCCAAAACCAGACGATGAGCCTCAGCACCAATCAAAATTGTATTGTTTCCCTTCAAAAATCTGGTCAGCACCGCACGTGTTTGTAGGCGTTCATCGGTTCTGTTAAGGGATTTTAAATCGGCTAAATTTATTCTATCAAAATTATTACTGTAAGAAAGCCCTGTGTTTAGTAACCATTTGCCATCTTTAAACGAATGCTGGTAGCTATTATTAGTAAAAAAATTGGCATTTCGGAGAATAAAACGATAGCTTTCGTTGGGGTCTTCGGTTGAGGGCAAATTGGTGATAGAGCTACTATTACTGTAAGTGGCAAACATTTTTATTGTACCATTCGTAGCTATTTTTTCTTTCACATCAAGCGTAAACTCAAGCCCTTCGGGAACTTTCTCCCAAGCAAAAGTTTGCTTAATCATGCTAAACAGCGGCTTTAAATTGGTGTACGAAATTGAACCCGTTACCGTCCCTTTGTGTGTGTAAGCGGCAGTGAAGTTTGATATATTTGCATCAATTTTTAGAGAAGATTCATCGTTTTTTTTGTCTTGGGTTTCCAGCACCAGCACCGACGAAAGTGCCTGACCGTACTGTGCCGAATAGCCCCCAGTGCTAAACGAAGTGCCTTTAAACATAAAGGGAGAGAACCGCCCCCGTTGGGCAATATCAGGAATACTACTATAAAACGGACTCTGCACAATCATACCATCAATGATAGTTTTGGTTTCGTAGGCGGCACCGCCACGCACAAAAAGCCCCTCTTGTTCGCCAACTTTTTGTGTGCCTGGCAGTAGCTGCATGACGGCCGTAATATCAGCCCCACCACCAGCGGTCGTAACGATGTCGAGAGGCTTGAGCATCACCATTTTTTTTTCATCGCTTGCCTCAAACGAGCCAGCAGTGATTGATACCATATTTAGCTCATTGATGGTTTCTTTGAGTTTGATTGTAAGTTTATGCGAGCCAAGGGAATCAATTTTCTTTTCTTGGGTTTCATATCCGACCAGCGAAGCAACCAAGATTAGCTCTTGTGTACTGCCTTTATATTTGAGCAAAAAGTTGCCCGTGCTGTCACTCGAAGTACCATCGTAAGTGCCTTTAAAAAAAAGATTTACGCCTGGCAGAGCAACGTTGTTTCGGTCGGTGATTTTACCGCTGAGGCTTATCTGAGCAACCGAAAAGTGATAAACTGTAAGTAATGCGAATGTTAGAATAGAATTTTTCATTGTTGTATGATTTATGTTTTGATGGGTCAAAACTATACATACAGGCAAATGAAAAGTAGGAGATTCGGTTGAGTTGAGGTTTTTGCCGAATGAATTAAGTATTTTTTTGAATGAAATAAAAAGCGTTATTGGCGAGTTGCCATCAAAAACTCATAATATTTGAATAAATGATGGTAAAGCACCAACTCATGGGTGCGTGGCTCAGAGATAAACATTCGGTTGGTAATCATGTGGAGGTGGCTACTTACGATTGAATTTACTTTCGGTTTTGGATATGATTGTGAGATTTTCTGTGCCATTGGATCAATATTTTGGGCATATTGATTCATTGACTCGAAGGTATTTTGCAGCGATTCATCTTCGGTCAGGGTTTGCATGATTGTTTTAATGGCTTGGCTTCGCTCCCTAAAAAATTGTGAAAGTTGTTTTTTTAGGCCAATCTCGGCTTTAAATTCGCTTAGAAATGATTCAGAAATAATAGCCAGTAGGTTCTTTTTTTCTTCCAAATTAAAACCAAAACTATTGAGCTGCGTGTCAAGCATTTTGAGAGTAAGTAGCCAACGATAGTCAGCACCAACTGAGCCAATGATAGTTAATGTCAAGCAACTATCTTCATGGAATATTTTTTCGGAAAGTTCAATCGTTTCGGCTCCGTAGCGGTCGGTTTCTCGGAGGTAGCTATCGACCAAAATTTTGTCAAAACGTTTTTCTTTTACAAAAACGTTAAAATAGTCAGTAATAGATTTGGTTGTAAGTGATTGATTATCAGCGTTTAACAAAAATCTAATGCGTAAATGATTCCCATCATTGTCTTCGTAACGAATAAAGAAAAATTGTTTGATTTGATTTTCTGAAAGTAAGTTTTCAACAAAACCCAATAACTCGTGCTGCAAAAATTTATCAATGCTTCCTTTTCCTGCATATACTTTGAGATAAAGCCATTCGCTTCCCAACAAGAAATCTTGCTGGGTAATTGTATTTTGCTGGATATTTTTTTGGTGAAAAATCTTCGTTTCCGCATAAACATAAGGAATAATCAGTTCATTGGTGTAACTACCTTTGCTATCTTTTATGAAACAATTTTGGGGCAATTGCACAAACGCACAGAGTTTGACGGTTTTCTTTTTTTGGATACTTTCGACCAGGATATTTTGACAAAATGGGTTTCGTAAATCCAAAAAAAGTTCGTTGTCTTTTTCAACCATAACCACGTACCGAGCTATGCTATAATGTTTTATCAATGCCTTAATGCCCAGTTTTAAGTCTTCGGTATTGAGGTTCCAAGTGGCTCTTTGTAGCAAGATGTTTTTGTAACGCACCGCTGGGAGGTATTTCTGCTCTTTCAAAATACCCCAGTCAAACATCATATTTATTGAGCCAAATTCATTCTGAAAATCACAAAGAAAACTATACACTGGCAGTCCAAGCTGATGATTATGTGCCGAGGTGAGTCTGGGAATAATCACTTTATTGTGTTTTTTGGAACGCAAAACTACTCGCTGTCCATTCGGAACGGACACCAAAATATCATCTAAATCAATACGAAAATCTGCTTCCACGCTCGCATTGCCCAAATACGGAATCTCGTAGGCACGGGTGGCGGGTCGGTTGAGAATATTACCTATCCGTGCCTCTGGAATATGCACGATTTCGGCAACGATTGCACCCTCAAAAAGTGCGGCTTCTTTTTCATGGGTTTTTTCTACGAATTTTTGTAGGGTTTCGTTGCCATGACAAAAGCGAGTGAGCAAGCTGGTAGCCGAAGGTCCCGAAAAGCCAATCAAACAAAATGTAAAGGCTTTATCATCAACCGATTGAGCATCTGCTGCCATCAAACTACCAAAGAGATAGGCACTACTCGGAAAATCAACGATGTTTTTTTTATCTAAGCCCGCCAAATCTTTGGGTGTAATTATGATTTCATTTTTACGAAATTTGATACTTTCAGTGTATTTTTCTAACAAAAATGCTTGAAACGCATCATTTGTATATTTTCGATGGGTGCTAACTTCGTCGAATGTCAGCTTTTCGATTAATGGTAAATCACCAATATTTGAGTTGGCATTTTTGCCATACCCAATACCATATTCGTGGTCTATTGCCGCCGATAATGGAACTTCTTCTTCTTGGTATTTATCATAAAAATCCTTTCTAAAATTTTCGAGGTCACTCGAAGATTTGGATTTTGCTAAATAGGGAATCAACTCGCCAATTTGCTCCGTTATTCGCCCGATGGCTTGCTTACCGATTTGATTTTGGGTGGTGCCATGAAACGTATCTATTTGAACCAAGTCTTGGGCAGTCGTAGCCACAATGCTTGATAATTCGCTTAAAATTGCCCGATGGCTTTGGGTAGTATAAAACTCAAAACCTAATTGCTCCTGAATTTTCGTTAGGCTTTTGCATAAATTTTTGGCAGCCTCAATGGAGCTTAACTTCTGAATCAGCAACTGAAAGAAAAAGGGATTGGTGGGTTGTGGTTCGATTTCGGCAACTAAAAGCTGATTTTCGATGAGTTGCTGCACAAACTCGGTGGCTTCCTCGAGGGTCGTTTCTTCATCAATCAGTGATTCGGCAATCTGATTTGGAAGTTTCCCAGTTTTTGTAAAGTCAAAAATACTTGCCAAAGTTTGGCTGTACTGCACTGAACTGATGACATATTTTTGGTTTTTATCAACAATACTACGCTCAACGTAGCGGTACTGGTCGGGCAAGGCGTAAAGGCTTGTATTTGGGTAAAAAAGTAAGTGTTGCGTGATTAAGGGTTGGCTCAAAATATATTGTATTAGCTCCGAAGTATAGGTCATATCCAGCCTTGCGATGTACCTGTGGTGTTGTTGTTGTTCAAAAACAATGGCTGTTTGCTCGGCAATAACGCCCGCCGAAACGCCAGCAAACATTCCGTAGGGAGTACAACGAGTGGTCATTCGGGCTACATATTTGTAGATTGATGCCGCAAGCTGCGTAAGCTCTGATACTTTACCACCACCAAGCCAAGTTTCGATTCGCTCGTGCAGAGCCACCGACGCAACCAATATGGCATGACTAACGACTGGGTTTTGTACGATTTTCTTCAGCTTATTTTCAAATCTTTTTGGGTCTTTTTCCGAAATAAGTCTAAATAATTCTTCAATCGGCAGCGACGGATTTCGGAGTACGTAGTAGCCCTCTGGTTGGAAGTTTGGATGCATTATCGTAAATAGTGGGTTCTATTTCTTGTTTTTTCCGCCCAAAACTTTCGAGTCGAGCGTATCAAAAAAATCATTTCTGAACGAATCACCGAGTGGAATAAGACCTTTGGTGTCTTGTAGCGAAATCTGGTTACCGTCGATGAGCTTAATTTTGTCAAGAGCCACGATGTAAGACTTGTGCACCCGCATAAATTTTTCGAGGGGGAGCTTGTCTTCCAAGTCCTTCATAGTCATGAGCGTAGTTACTTGCTCGGTTTTGGTATGAATCGTGATGTAGTTTTTGAGGCTTTCGGCAAAGCAAATATCCTTGTAGTTTATGCGTATCATTTTGCCTTTGGTTTCGGTTTTTACAAACACAAAATCTTCTTCGGCTTGGGGTAGTTTTACTTGCTGGCTGGCTGGAACACTGACTCGCTGGTTGAGGAGTTTCTGAACGGCTTTCAAGAATCTTTCGTAGGGAATCGGCTTGGTCAGGTAATCAACGGCTTCTAACTCAAATGCCTCAATAGCAAACTCAGAATAGGCAGTTGTAAATATTACTTTGGTTTTGTTTTGTACTATTTTGGCAAAGCTCAAACCCGAAAGTTGGGGCATCTGAATATCAACAAATACCAAATCAATGGGTTGTGATTGAATCATCTCGATAGCCTCAATGGGATTGGTAGTCGATGCCACCAAACTCAAAAAAGGGGTTTGATTGACAAATACTTTCATGAGATCAATCGCTGTTTGCTCGTCATCAACAATAATGCAAGTAATCATTTTTGGTTAGTATTAGCAAGCTACAAAGACCAAAATTAGTCTGAAAATCTAAGAGGTTGTTTAAGTTTTTGATTTGGGTTAAAAATTCGGACAGCCGATGCTGCACCTTTTTAACAAACTCTGCGTTAAAAAATTCTCATTTTGCTCGCAAAATTTCACATTTTTTATCTTGATTTTGTCAAAAAAGTATCATTCTTAACTATCAAAAAAAAACTTAAACAACCTCTAAATAAACGAATTAACTGTAAGCGAAGATTTTTGTGTGTAGTAGTCATACTTAAAGATTGATAGTCAGCAAGCATTCATAAAAAGTCCCGTCATCGGTAATTTTGAGATTTGTATCTTTACCGTAGGTCATCTCTAACCTTTTTCTGGTATTTTCGATACCAATTCCCGTTGATTTTTCTTTGGGTTCGTATCTGATTTTATTTAGGGTCGATAATCTAAATTCATTTCTGAAAATATTTATCTCAATAATTGCGGGATTAGCAGGATCGTGCAAATCTCCATGTTTGAACAGATTTTCGACGAAATTAATAATAATTAGAGGAATAATCGACCGAAACCTGAAATTTCCTTCTTTTATGAGTTTAATATTCAAACTATTCTTAAACCTTAACTGATGAAAGGCAATAAAGTTTTCGACGTGCTTGATTTCGTCTTCGAGGGCGACTTTTCCGTTGGCATCATTTTCTTTGAGGGCATACTTAAAAATATCAACTAAAATCAAAACTCCCTCTGCCGCTTTTGGGGAATGTTGATACACCTCCGAATAAAAAAAGTTAAGCGAATTATACAAAAAATGAGGGTTTATCTGGCTTCTCAGATAAGCTAATTCGGCATCATGGAGTTGTAGGTTCAGTTCATATACACGCTTTTCTTGCAGCCTAAGGGTCTGTTCAGTTATTCTTTTTTCTCTTTCGTTCAAGATATTTTTCTGAAAAAACCAATACGCTGCCCCATAGAGCATATATATTACCACCGACCAAACAGCCACGAAAAAAGCCTGTGCAAAAGTATAGTCATCGGCTGGAATTCCAAATGATAAGAAAAATCTACACAAGTAATACGTATATGGTGTAAAAATTAAACTGACTGGTATAATAGACAGAATGACGACTAAAAACCTTTGTCTATTCAGAAACTTTGGGTAGATGACTAAAACGTAAAAGTAAAATACTAACAGGTTAAACAATCGAACGGGTATATAGGTGTAAATCTTCTTTTGAGAATTTACCATCAATAATATTAGCAATTCCAAACCAAGGAAAAGAACCCAGAAGAGTACATGAAATAGTACACTTTCTCCGCTTTTGGTCATTTTCAAGTTCAAAAAACGCTTTTTTATATCCATTTTGTCTGATTTTTAAGTATTTAAACGAGTATTTCTACACGAACCTCCCGATTGTAAGTATAAAGGCGATTATACTTACAAAACGGGGGTTTGACCATCAATTATGCCTATTGGTTTATCTGGTTTTGCGGGCAAGTAAAAACCTTGCAAATTTGAATCGTTAAACAAGTCCACAAAATAATAAACAAACAAATTTTATGAAAACCCTTACCAAATTCAAGTCGTCAAAATTAAACTTATTGAAAGAAACAGTTTTGTCTTTCAGCTCAAATTTTAGTAACTCAAAAGGTGGAGGTAAATCTACTTCGCACATTTGTGACATTCTTGGCAGATAAGATACACCCCAACACACAACACAAAAACGAGTAGCGTACCAATTACAAATCCACACAACTTTTAAGAAAAAAAATGATTACGGTACTAACAAAATAATTTCTAATGAACAGTTTGAGAGATAAGGTATTATGGATGATTGCTCAAAGCAACGAATCCGATACAAACCAAAGCAACGATTTGGCAAACGATATTTCTATGACATTTCTTTTGCAAGCTCTCGAACCCACACAACTGATAGAAAATGAAATAGTTTTTACTTTACGAACACAACTTTTAAAAAGAATTTACGACACCCTTAATCGAAGCCCCTTTCCTGTCACTGATAATGTAGCCTATATTGGTCTAAATTACATTCGTACAGACGAAACCCCACAGGATTGGGGCAGATTAATGGTGAAAATCGACAACCAAGTTAATGATTATTTTGCAGAACAAACAAATAAAAATAATTTGGGGTTTGTCAATGGCACTGGTGGTTTGCTGCACTATTTGGGGCATCGCCAGCAAAGAGATGAAGTTTCTGAAAATTATTTCGAGCAAAACCTTGCTGTTTTTCTCAAATCTGTGAAAGAAACGTTTGCTCTTGACAAAATCAAAAATCATTCGTTAGATTTTTCGAGGTGTCATGGATTGGTTGGTTCGTTGCTGCTGCTGACTACTTACATTGAGCATAACGACGAAATCAAAGATTTAATCATCAATGGTTGTAATTTGATGCTTTCGTTGCGGCAAGAGGTCGATGCCACCGATAATCGGTTTAGGTTTTTTCCGACGGGTCTCGAAAAAGGCAAACCAATATTCGACAACGAAACCTCATGGGTGATAGGCGACCTCAATCAAACGTTACTATTATACCGAGCATCGAAAACATTAGGTGTTGACTATTTCTTTGACATCGCACAGTTGGTCGGTTTGCATACTTTAACTGTTGCAGCCAACGAGCGAAATCACGTATCGGGGCTTGGCCTCGAAAACGGTCTGGCAAACTTGGTACTAAACTACCAGCGACTGCACGACATTGACCCTCAACCAGCTTACAAAAAAGCATTGGTTTGTTGGCAAAGTAAGCTAATGCAAGAAATCGAAAATACGCAAGTTTTTAATCGGGAATTGATTGAGGCGGTTACGACCGTCGTCTTACAGCAAGCAAAATGTAATGAAACTCGATCCACATTATTACCAATTTATAATCATTAAACTCCAAAAAAATGAAAGATTTAGCACTAAAAGTCCGGCGATTACGTGAGCTATACGGCTATTCGCAAGAATACGTTGCTTTCGAGATGGGTATCAGTCAGGCAGCGTATAGTAAAAAAGAAAACGGGCATACCGAATATTCGCTCAACTGCCTCCAAAAGATAGCCCAAATCCTGCACATTGATGCCATTGAGTTGCTACATTTATCAGTGGCCGAACTGATGCAAAAGACTGTAGATATGCTATATAAGAATAAAGTTGCCGCCTGAGCAAATGCAATGTAAATGCCTGATTATCAGTAATTTATAAAACATAATATTAGGTTATGAAGTATGAAATAAAGTTTTTGAAAAGCAATAAATAAAGTCGCAACTTTGACTTATCAAAAGGATTTTAATACACAAAGTAATTTTGAGGTTAGCAAGTAAAAGAGTATCAAATATGTATTGTTCCATGGTCGCAATAAATGGGAGGATGCTGAAAATCCCACAACTGTTTGAAAAAGAGTAAGCGTAAACATTCAATCTCATATTATATGAAAATCACAAGATTATCTTCGGGTGCAAACGCCAACAGAAGTATCATCGCAGCGGGATGCTGTAACTGCTGCTGCAATTGCTGCTGCTGCTTCAGTCTAAGCCTTGAGTAAGGCTAACTGAAATCGCAGTTTAGAGATAGGGTTTCGGCTCGAAACCCTATCTCTAATCAAAGATGATTGAATGT
>JANNEN010000214.1:0-1697 GCA_031378715.1 Emticicia sp. | reverse complement strand
GCTTATGCCATTATCTTGATAATATTTTTGGTTGCGTGGCGTGTTTTCCCGCAAGAAATTAATTACGCTCTCGTGCCAGTTGTCTTGATGCTTTGTGTACGGGCCTTTTTTGTTTGGTGGCGAATACGCAAGAAATTGAGTTCATTCTAAAAAAGAAGCCTTCGTTCAAAACGAAGGCTTCTTTTTTATCATCTCCCACCATTGCCGTACCATTTCTTTTTGGGCTTGCTTTCTCCCGAATTTGTACCAGTATTATTACTCGAATTTGGTCTTTGGTTAGGGTTTGAAGTTGGTCGTTGCGAAGTATTGTTTGGTCGGGCGGGGGCTGGTCTTCCACCACCGCCGCCTCTGCCTTGTTTTTTCTGCTCTTGTGGCGGAGGCACTGAGTAATCGGGCTTAATGGCATACGGGTGATCTTCAATCAATGGGATTTTCTTGCCGATTAGCCTTTGAATATCTTTCAAATAACTCAATTCTTCATCTTCACAAAACGAGTATGCTGTGCCGTTTGCTCCCGCACGACCCGTTCGACCGATGCGATGCACGTAAGTTTCTGGAATATTCGGAAGCTCGAAGTTGATTACGTGTGCCAGTTCATCAACATCAATGCCACGAGCCGCAATATCTGTCGCTACCAATACCCGAGTTTCTTTGCTTTTAAAGTTACTCAATGCACGCTGACGGGCATTTTGGGCTTTATTTCCATGAATTGCCTCTGACTTTATGCCCTTCGCTACCAACACTTTTACTACCTTATCGGCACCGTGTTTAGTTCGGGTGAAAACCAATGCCGTTTCCATGTTTTTCTCTTGCAGGATATGCAAAAGCAAAGCGTTTTTGTCTTTTTTATCAACATAATACAAAAACTGATTGATGGTATCAGCCGTTGAAGAAACGGGCGTAACGCTCACCTGAACGGGATTATCTACTATTGTCGAAGCTAATTTGATGATTTCGGGAGGCATCGTTGCCGAAAAAAACAACGATTGTCGCTTGACGGGCAGAAGCTGAATCAAACGCTTGACATCATGCACAAAACCCATGTCGAGCATACGGTCGGCCTCGTCCAAAACGAATACTTCGACGGCATTTAAGCTAATAAAGTTTTGGTTAATCAAATCGAGTAAACGCCCAGGTGTTGCTACCAAAATATCAACGCCGTTATGCAGTTCGTCAGTTTGTTTTCCTTGCTTTACTCCGCCAAAAATAACCGTATATTTGAGGTCAGTATTTGCTCCGTAAGCCTCGAAACTTTCGCCAATCTGAATCGCTAATTCTCTTGTAGGCGTTACGATGAGGGCTTTTATCTTCCTTCTGCCCTTACGAAACTCTGTATTTTGGTGTAACTTTTGAATAATTGGAATGGCAAAAGCGGCGGTTTTTCCTGTGCCAGTTTGAGCAACCCCCAGAAGGTCTTTTCCTTCCAAAATTACGGGTATGGCTTGTGCTTGAATCGGTGTTGGTGTTACATATCCTTCGGCAATAAGGGCTTTTTGGATAGGTTCAATTAAATTTAATTCTTTAAATGTCATATACGTGTGCTGTGGCACAATTAAGGGTTAAGGAACGTGTTAAAAATAGGTTATAACAGAATTTTTGATGGATTTTTTGTCAAAACAAGTCTAAAAAGCGGAATCTAATGAATTAAATGAGCATTTTTAGGCGATGGTTTGGCAAAAAAGATGCGAAAATTGTTA
>JANNEN010000209.1:0-12919 GCA_031378715.1 Emticicia sp. | reverse complement strand
TCATTCACTCATTCTATCATTCACTCATTCTATCATTCACTCATTCTATCATTCACTCATTCTATCATTCACTCATTCTATCATTCACTCATTCTATCATTCACTCATTCTATCATTCTATCATTCTATCATTCACTCATTCTATCATTCACTCATTCTATCATTCGCTCATTCTATCATTCGCTCATTCTATCATTAAATCCATGACCCAAAACTATCATACATACACACCTTCCGACCATGAAGTGTGGCAATTACTTTTTAAACGACAAATCCTGAAATTGTCTTCGATAGCGAGTGTTGCTTATTTGGAAGGCATCGAAAAAACTGGGTTTGTGGCGGGTCACATTCCTGATTTTGAACACGAAACCAATCCACGGTTGCAAGCAATAACAGGCTGGTCGGTGGTTGTGGTTGATGGACTTGTGCCAATCAAAGAGTTTTTTGAGTTGTTGGCCGATAAAAAATTTCCCGCCTCTACTTGGCTTCGTAAAATGGAACAATTGGAATATTTGGAAGAACCCGATATGTTTCACGATACTTTTGGACACGTACCGTTGCTCACGAACAAGGCCTTTTGCAATTTTTTGACGGAGTTTAGTGAAATTTCTTTGAAATATATTCACGATGAAACTGCCGTAAAACTCCTCCAAAAACTCTATTGGTTTACCGTGGAGTTTGGCTTAATCAACGAAAACAATCAGCTAAAAATTTACGGTGGCGGCATCATTTCATCAAGTGGCGAGAGTGTGTATAGTTTGTGCAGTGGCGTACCCGAAAGAGTCCCATATTCGATTGAGGAAATCTTGAATACAGAAGTTAAAATTGATGCCTACCAAAAAAAATATTTTGTCATTGAGTCTTACGAGCAACTGTTTCAATCACTAACAAAATTTGAAGAAATTCTGGAACAACAATTATTAGTGTGTCAATAATTAAAGGTTTTTTCTACATTTGTGGTAGTATTAAGTTTAAAATACCAATAAAAGTAGATAAAGACCTCAATCAATGACTCATTCAGACAAACGCTCGTACTATTTCAAGATTGATACCACCGTCAAGCGTATCCGTAGTTTTATGCAAAAAGGCCTTACCGATGGCGGCATTGACCTAACCGTTGATCAGTGGGTGGTCATTGACCACATCAAACCCAAAAACGGAATTAGCCAAAATGATTTGGCGATTGATACCGCAAAAGATGCCCCAACGATAACCCGAATTTTAGATTTACTCGTCGAAAAAGGCTTAATTCGCCGCCAAATGGCCGACGATGACCGTCGAAAATTCAATATCTATCTGACCGAAAAAGGAGAAAAATTGCACGAAAACGCACTGGGTGTCATTGGTGAAATCCGTAAAAAATCGTGGGGAAATTTAACCGACGATGACTACAACCAACTCGTCAGGATAATGGATACGATTCATCAAAACGTAAGTGAAAAATAATGAATACTTGGCTCGAAATAACCTCCGAAAGCGATTTTTCAATACATAATCTTCCCTTTGGGATTTTTAGTACCTCCACAAAAAAGCCCCAAGTTGGTATCAGAATCGGTGATTATGTCATTAATTTGGAGCAAACCCGCAAACTTGGACTGCTCAACATTCCACGCAATATCTGTAATCAATCAAGCCTAAATCCATTTATTGGCTTGGGTAAAAAACGTACAAATGCCGTCAGAATTCAGGTGCAAGAATGGCTTTGCGATGAAAAATCTCCCTTGAAAAGGTATTTTGACCACGTTTTTCATAAAATCGAAGCCGTAAAAATGCACTTACCCTTAAAAATTGGTGATTACACCGATTTTTATTCGAGTATCGAACACGCTACCAATGCAGGTAAAATTTTTCGCCCCGACAATCCACTTTTCCCAAACTGGAAACACATTCCGATTGCTTACCACGGGCGGGCAAGTTCGATTGTTGTTTCGGGTACGCCCGTTCATCGCCCAAAAGGACAATACAAACCTGCCAATGCTGAAATACCCGTTTTTGGTGCAACCAGAGAACTTGATTTTGAATTAGAAATCGGTGCAATAATCGGCCGAAACTCCGAACACGGAACGAGCATAAACACCTCACAATCAGAGGATTACGTGTTTGGATTAGTACTTTTCAATGATTGGTCGGCAAGGGATATTCAGCGTTGGGAAGCACAACCATTGGGGCCGTTTTTGGGTAAAAACTTTGCTTCGTCCATTTCTCCGTGGGTAGTAACGCTCGAAGCCTTAGCCCCTTTTCGGGTAAAATCTCCCGAACAAAACCCTGCACCTTTGCCTTATTTGACGGTTGATGGCAAGCGAAATTTTGACATTAATTTAGCAGTTAGTTTAAATAAAAACGTAATTTCTCATACCAACTTTAAACTAATGTACTGGAATATCGCCCAACAAATAGCCCATCACACCGTAAATGGTTGTAATCTAAAAATCGGCGACTTATTAGCGTCTGGTACCGTAAGTGGCTCAGAGTCAGGCACTTATGGCTCATTACTCGAACTCACTTGGGCAGGGCGAAATCGAATAAATTTAGCCGATGGCCAAACCCGTACTTATCTCGAGGCTGGTGATGAACTCACATTGACAGGCTTTTGCGAAAAAAATGGCATTAGAGTTGGTTTTGGGGAAGTTACGGGTAAAATCACAAACTGATTCGATAATTGTTAAAGAATTATTAATTGAAACGATGCTCACCCTCAACCCGAAAGAATTAGAATCAAACGTTTTTTATAGCTATATGACGGCTGCCGTTGCTCCCCGTCCGATTGCCTTTGCGAGTACCGTTGATAAGCTGGGAAATGTTAATCTGAGTCCATTTAGTTTTTTTAATATAATGGGCATTAATCCGCCGATTTTAGTCTTCTCGCCAAACAATCGAGGGCGGGATAATTCTAAGAAAGATACCATTCTTAATCTCGAAGAAGTACCCGAAGTTGTGATTAATATAGTTGATTATGATATGGTTCAGCAGATGTCGCTTTCGAGTGTGGCGTTTCCAAGAGGAACGAATGAATTTATCAAATCGGGCTTCACCGAGGAGAAATCCGTTTTCGTAAAACCGCCCCGAGTAAAAGAATCAAAAGTTCAATTTGAATGTAACTTACTGGAAATCAAGCAAATAGGTAGCATGAATTTGGTGATTTGTGAAATCATCTTAGCTCATATTTCTGAAAATCTCCTTGGAGAAGATGGAAAAATTGACCAGTTAAAAACCGATTGGGTGGCACGTATGGGAGCCGATTGGTACGTGCGAGCAAACAAAGATTCAATGTTTGAAGTCGAAAAGCCAGTAACTAAAATAGGTATTGGCTATGATGCTATTCCCAAAAAAATACAACTATCTAATATTTTAACGGGTAATCATTTAGGACAACTTGGCAACGTTGAAAGTTTGCCAAACGAAGGCGAAATTTTGACTTTTCGAGCAACCGAATTGATGCAAAATATCATCGAACAGATGCAGCATGGCTGTGCTTTTTGGGATAATTTGCTGCACGCAGAAGCAGCTAAATTATTGAACAAAAACAAAGTAGCAGAGGCTTGGTTGGTACTCTTGCAAAAAAAATTACCTCTACCCTAAATCCCCTCTCCTTTTTGAAGAGCGGACTTGACCTTATCTCAATATTTCATTATCAATTAAAAATCTGGTGTTGGTCGCCACCGAAACGACTGATTATCAATGGCTCGCATGGTGCAAAGCACACCGTCGAGATGGTCGTATTCGTGCTGCAAAAGCTCGGCGACTGCATCTTCCACTGACCAAGTCTTCGGCTGCCAATTCTCGTCTAAGTATTTAATAGTAAGCGTTTTATATCGTTTTACTTTTACTAATAAATTTGGAAACGACATACAATCGTCCCAAAGTTCAAAGGTTTCTTCGCTCAGATTTTCAAAAATAGGGTTGATAATAATATGCGGTCGGTCAAGGTTCAGATAAATCAAGCGTTTCATTATTCCGAGTTGCGGAGCGGCAATTCCCCGTCCGAATTTATACTTCGCCCGAATCTCCTCCATTACTTTGTGTAAATCGGCCACCCACTCCCCCACTTTCGGCAGCTCATGTTCATAAACTGGCTCACAAACTTCGTAGAGCCGAGGGTCGCCGAGTTGGAGTAAATCACTAAGGTTTTTCATAGAAATTAACAAAAATTAACGCCGCAAATAAACTAAAAAAATGTCATATTCGTTTTTTAGTGGAATGAATTTTATTTGATAATCCGATGAAAAAAATACTCATACTAATCTTTACGCTAACTTTCTTAAATAGTTTTGGTCAAATAATAACAAAAACGCCCGAAATAGACGACCAAACGAGCTACGAAACCGACATTACGAAGGTCGAAATTCGGGGCAACTATACCATCGTTTCGTTTAGCTACCAAGTTTCCGAAAGTAGAGGCAATAATCTTCAATTTCAGTTTCCTTTTCCAAATAATAGGCAGCCCACAGCGGGATACACTATTTCATTTAACCCAAAAAGCTATTTAAACGGCAACGGAAAACGATTTAAGTATATCAAATGCACTGGGATTCCTGAGATGCCCGAAGAGAAACAAGTTTTTGCTGGCGAAAAATACCGTTTTACCGTTTATTTTGAAAAAATTGATGCTGGCATCGAAACTTTTAATTTGATTGAAGGCAAAAATCGCCCCGAAGAACGCCACCAATATTGGAATTTTTATGGCGTTCATATCAATAATCCACTCATCAAGCAAGCCATTCCGACCATCGAAAGCAAAAATAATGAAGTTTTTGTGACCATAAAGGGCAAAGTGCTTGATGCCAATACCAACAAGCCAATTACTGCAAAAGTTAGCTTTCGGGTCGATAATAATAAGCAAAAAACAGACTCAGTTTTGACTAATAATTTGGGCGAATACAGCTTCAAAATTCAACCCAATACTTACACTTTTATAGCTTCGGCTCAGGCTTATGAAGATTCGCAAGAAAGTATGGATTTGTCGAAAATCATTAAAAATCAGCAATTTTTGCAGAATATTTACTTAAATCCAACAAAAATAACCATTGTCGAGAAAGAAAAATCAATCGAAACTCAGCCAAAGACAACCCCAATTACCGAACCTTCAATAACCAAAATCGAAGAAAATAAATTTAGGTTAAACAATATTTTTTTCAAAGTCGGAGAAGCAAATTTAACGGAGGAATCAACTGTTCAGTTGAATGATTTACTAAAAAACCTTCAAGAAAATACTGCCATGAAAATCCGTTTGGAAGGGCATACCGATAATGTAGGTGACCCCGAAAAAAACAAACGCTTATCAATCGAACGTGCCTATAATATGAGAGAATATTTGATTGGTAAAGGCATGGCTGGAAATCGGATTTTAATCAAAGGCTACGGCGATACCAAGCCCATTGCCGATAACAGCACCGAAGAAGGTAGAAAACAGAACCGAAGAGTAGAGTTTGTGATACTTTGATTATTTTTTCAAACTGGTAAATGTAAAATTTCGTAACTTGCAAAAAAAAATTTTGTAAATCTTTCAGAAACTTTGCTAATTCATTGAAAATCAGCGTCATTATACCCACTCATAACGAAGCCGAAAGTATTGGTTTTTTGATTGAAACATTAAAAAAAAATGCCCAGCAAAATCTACTCGAAATTATCGTATCCGACTCACCTCACAGCACCGATGATACGCTAACGATTGCCCAAAACCTGCAGGTCATTGCCGAAACATCACCAACAAAAGGTCGAGCCGCCCAAATGAATTTTGGGGCTTCGCTTGCTACGGGCGATGTGCTATACTTTATTCATGCCGACACCAAAATTCACCCCGACTATATCGCTGACATCACCGAAGCCATCAAAAAAGGCTTTGATTTTGGTTGCTATCGTTACCAATTCGATTCTTCGAGTATTCTCTTGAAAATAAATGCGTTCTTTACTCGTCTGCCGTTTATTTGGTGCCGAGGTGGGGACCAAACGCTTTTTATTAGCAAAAAAAACTTTGAGAAAATCGGAAAATTTCGTGAGGATTACCAAATAATGGAAGACTACGAGTTTATCATTCGGGCAAATAAAGTGCTGAAATTTAGGATAATACCTAAAAATGTAATCGTTTCTGCCCGAAAATACAAAACAAATTCTTACCTTCGGGTTCAGAAAGCAAATTTTAAGGTGATGCGAATGTTTCTGAGCGGTAAGGCTTCTCAACAAGAAATGTCCGAAACCTACCATCGAATGTTGGATTACCGATAACAAAATATGATAAATAGAGGGAGTTTTTGCTCTTGAAATGTCATAGGAAGAGAAATTAAATAAGTTGTTCAATTTTACGAAGTATTTTTTGGTTAAATTGAGCCTTCAAAACCGCAGTTTTGCAGAGTAAAATGAGGATTTTGGAGGCGAAAAGTTAAACAAAAAAGGCGAGTAAAATTGGATAAGTTATTTAATTTCTCTTCCATAGAGCAAAAACAATTAAAAACGCCTATTTATACTTAAAATGTCAGAATTAATTAGCGGAATCCAGCAAGTGGGCATCGGTGTCCGCAACGCCCAAGAAGCATTTGGTTGGTACAATAAAACTTTGGGACTGAACGTTCCGCTTTTTGATGATGTGGCCGAAGCCAAGCTCATGACTCGCTACACCAATGGTAACATTCGCCAACGCCGAGCCATCTTGGCACTCAATATGGCGGGCGGTGGCGGTGCCGAAATTTGGCAATCAACTTCTCCCGAACCGTTAGCCCCCAATTTCGAACCTCAAATCGGCGATTTAGGTATTTTTGCCGTCAAAATAAAATGTTCTGACGTATCACAATTCGCTGATAATCAAGGAATTAACACTGATTATTCTCCCGAAAAAAAATCAACAGCTTGGCTGAAAGATGGCTCTGAAAATCAACTCCAAATCGTCCAAGATAACTCTTGGTTTAGGCCAAATGGCTGCCTGACTGGCGGTATTTTGGGCGTAATCATCGGGGTAAGTGACATTGACGCTGCCCTAAAACTTTACCAAGATGTGCTACAAATCAACGAAGTAATCTACGATAAAACGGGTACTTTTGAAGATTTAAAAAAATTAAATGCTGATAAAAAATGCTTCCGTAGAGTACTGCTTCGGAAGTCAATGAACAATACGGGGGCGTTTAGTCGCTTACTCGGAAATGTCGAAATTGAACTCATTCAAGCCCTTGACAGCACGCCAAAAACAATCTTTGAGGGCAGAACTTGGGGTGATTTGGGCTTTATTCATCTTTGTTTTGATACCCTCGACATGAACGCCCTGAAACAGAGATGCACAGAAAATGGCTTTCCCTTCACGGTTGATAGCAAAGAAAACGGCGAAACCTTCGACATGGGCGAAGCGGGCGGACGTTTTACATATTTGGAAGACCCCGACGGTACGCTCATCGAGTTTGTAGAAACCCACCGAGTACCGATTCTAAAAAAAATCGGTTGGTATTTGAACCTAAAAAAACGCAAAACCCAAAAACCCCTACCCGATTGGATGGTTTCGACGATGGGCTGGGGCAAAGTGAAAGCCTAAATTTTGATTTGTAAATACCACCAATGACAACAATTTAAGTAGTTGAATGGAAATAATCGACCGTTTAAATTTAGCTAACTTACTTATTATAAGCATTTTATGCCATTAAATATTCAACATTTATCATTAAACATTATTTATCACATCACTACCAAAGATTGGTGGGCAAAGTTTGACGACTTGAATTATTATGAAAGCCCGACTTTGCGAGAAGAAACCTTCATTCATCTCAGCACCAAAAACCAAGTTGCGGGGGTACTCGAAAGATATTACGCTGGGCAAACCGATTTGCTAAAACTACACATCGACACCGAGAAACTGACAGCCGAACTCAAATACGAAGCCGCAACTGATGGCGAAATGTTTCCGCATTTATTCGGACGGTTGAACAAATCTGCAATTTTCATAGTTGAAAATCTCTAAAAATACTAAAATCAGGTAAAAACCCCTATGGATTTGCGTACTTTAACGCTATTTTGTAAAGGTTTCGTGTGCTAACTTTGTAATATCAAAATAGCCATGAATCGGTACATCGTACCAAGCTGACTCTTCGGAGTCAGCTTTTGCAAACAATCAAAAGTACATCATTTTAGTTTAGGGTTAGAACAAAACGCATAGCACACCTCTATTTTAGGGCGTGTGCTATTTTTGTTTGTGAAGTTTAAACCCGTACTTTGTAAAAAATGAGCGTATGCAAGAAAAAATAAAACCAATAGTTTCAACCGAAAAAACAGGGCTTCACCCCCGAAACCCTCACCGTTTTCGCTACGATTTTGTGGCTTTGATTGCCGCTTGTCCAGATTTAGAAAAATATGTTTCAATCAATAAATTTGGTGATACAAGCATTGATTTCTCAAAACCCGAAGCCGTAAAAATGCTCAATCGTGCCATTTTAAAGCATTTCTACGGCATTTTACTCTGGGATATTCCGCCCAACTATCTTTGTCCACCAATCCCTGGGCGAGCCGATTATATTCATTATGTGGCGGATTTAATGGCCGATGATAACAAAAATCAAATCCCAACGGGCAAAAACATCAAGATTTTAGATATTGGTATCGGAGCAAATTGTGTTTACCCAATCATAGGTTCGCAAACCTACGGCTGGCGTTTTGTAGGCTCAGATATTGACCCAATCGCCATAAAATCTGCCCAAAATATCATCAAAAGCAACAACGTCTTAGTCGGTAAAGTTGAATGTAGGCTGCAAACCTCAACTCAACAAATCTTTCGTGATATCTTACAATCCGATGAGATTTTTGACGTTACAATCTGCAACCCGCCTTTTCATGCTTCGGCCGAGGAAGCGGCGGCTGGAAATCAAAGAAAAGTAAAAAATTTAGGTTTGAAGAGTAATTCAAAACCCAATTTCGCTGGGCAAAATACCGAACTCTGGTGCGAAGGCGGGGAAGTGGCATTTGTACGAAACATGATTTTTGAAAGTCAAGAATTTGGCGAACAAATCACTTGGTTTACGAGCCTTATTTCCAAAAAAGAACATTTAAAAAGTATCTATTATTACCTCGAAAAAGTAAATGTTATTGAAGTCAAAACCATCGAAATGGCACAAGGACAAAAAATTAGCCGAATCGTGGCTTGGACATTCAAAACCGATGCCCAACGCCAAAAATAATCGGGGTAAAAAGGAAGCCTTCGCTTTGAGGGGGACGACTTCCCTAAAAGAAAAATTTAAGGTTTTTCTTTTTTTATAAAAATTCATATCGTAATATTGCAATATAATAATATACTTACTAAATGGGACTCACAAAAACTGACCTTTTTACCGAAAATCAAAACCAAGTTGCCTCACTTGCCAAGGCCATTGCTCACCCCGCACGGGTAGCTATCATTGAGTATCTATTGAAAGTCAATGCCTGTATTTGTAATGATATTGTAAACGAACTCCCGTTGGCTCAACCCACCATCTCGCAACACTTGAAAGAGCTAAAAAACGCAGGTATCATCAAAGGCAATATCGAAGGCAATGCAATATGCTACTGCATTGACGAGCATATTTTTAACCGCCTGCGGGGGCTTTTCAGTACCGTAAAATCTTCTACCAGTAATTGTTGTTAAATTTCCAAACCAAAAATCAATCACATGAAACCATCAATCAGCATTGTTTTGTTTTTTATTTCAGCAAACCTTTTTGCTCAAAAAACGATACTCCAACCCCGTACTTTGACCCCAATCAGCGGGCATTACAAAGAATTAGCAAAACTAAGCCCCAAAGCTACCCCCGATTCGAGCGACCGAAAGCAATTTCCATTGGAGGGACTTTCGCCCAAAAATGCCCTGAAACTTTTACTAAAACCCGAATATCTCTTCATACCCGTCAGCGATTTCAAAATCATTGATTTTCCTGCCAATAGTTCGGCACAAACAAAAGCCGAAAATGAGTTTTTATTAAAACTTCAAGCAACGGCTCGCAGCGAAGAAAAAGTAAAAGAATCACTCGAATTTGCCGATGTTTATTACGATGTTTTCATAAAAAAAGGTGACGAAAAATATGAACGATTCCAAAAAAATCTTTTCCACATGGGTCGCCAAATAAATGGTTTTACGCCCGAAAATTTGCCAGTAACTGCCGCCCTAATGACCAAAGTTTGGTCGGACGCAACCTATTATTTTTGGGCTTTGAAGTTCAAATTTAACCGAACTCGCCCCTACATGATTGATGCCCGAATCAAAAACCTTAACAACACAAATTTTCAGGCCTACCCTTCGGGACATTCGTCGGCATCTTACGTGGCGGCTTACATTTACCAAGAACTTTTTCCCGCAAAAACCAACTTATTCGTGAAAAACGCCTACGATATGGCTTTTTCGAGAGAAATTATCGGCGTTCACTTCCCGTCAGACTCCGAGGCTGGGCGGGTTTTTGCCCGACAATTTGTGAATGAATTATTAAGAAACGAGGCTTTCAAGAAAGATTTCATGGAAGCAAAAAAAGAAATTGAAGCTAAAATTAAATAAAATTATGAAACTTTCAGAAGTAAAAGCAATCTTAAACAATACCGAAAGCGTGGACTTTGCCTTAGAAAACGGCACACCCGTTCCCGAGCATTTCCACGTAACCGAAGTCGGTATCATCACCAAAGATTTTATTGATTGTGGCGGCACAGTGAGGCACGAACGAGTAGCTAACTTTCAACTTTGGAACGCCAACGATTATGATCACCGACTAAAACCCCAAAATTTACTCAAAATCATTGCTCTTTCAGAGAAAATTTTGGGTCTGGGTGATTTAGAAATTGAGGTAGAATACCAAGCCGAAACCATCGGAAAATATGATTTAGGTTTTGCTAATGGCAATTTTATATTGAAAAATAAGCAAACCAACTGCTTGGCACTTGACCTCTGTGGATTGCCCGCTGCCATTACTCAAACGGTTAAACAAACCGCAAACGCCTGTACGCCTGGCGGAGGTTGTTGCTAATTTTTTAAAATCAAACAAAAAACAAACAAAAATGAAAAAAATATCTTTCTCAATGTTACTCTTATTGGTGAGTATAGTTTTAAAAGCACAAATAACCGCACCAGTCGATAGCCCAAATGCTACATTCACTCAGAAATTTGGCTTGACTGAAATAAAAATGGACTATAGTAGGCCAAGTGTGAAGAATCGGAAAATCTTCGGAAATGTGGTCATTTTTGACAAAATTTGGCGAATTGGAGCAAATGGCTCAACTAAGTTTAGCACAACCGATTCGATTACTGTCAGTGGTAAGGGTCTATCGAAGGGAACGTACATAATGTTGGCCATTCCAAACAAAAATGAATGGTCAATTATTTTCAATAAAAATCTTGATGTTAGCTACGAAAACTACAAGCCCGAATTTAATGTTTTGGAAATAAAAATTAAGCCCGAAACGACCGCTCAAATGACCGAAACTTTCAGCATTCAGACCGAAAATATCACCAAAACTTCGTGTGATTTGGTACTCGTCTGGGAAAATACGCTTGTCCGAATTCCGATGATAAATGAGCCAGGGGCTAAAATCATTGCCGAAATCAAACAAAAATTAGCAGGTCCAACAAAGGCTGATTATCAGACAATCGCAGGTTATTACCTCGAGCATAATATTGACCTAAAAGCCGCCTTAGAATACATCGACAAGGGCATTGCACAAGGTGAAGGCTACGGCAATTTAAGAACAAAAGCACTGATTCTGGCTAAATTAGGCGACAAAAAAGGGGCAATCGAGTGGGCAGAAAAGTCATTGGTGCGTTCAAAAAAGTTTAATAATGCAGATTATATTAGAATGAATGAAGAATCAATTGCAGAATGGAAAAAACAATAAAACCATGATAAATATATTAGTACTTTGCACGGGCAATAGTTGCCGAAGTCAAATTGCTCACGGGTATTTTGAGCATTTCACCGATGGCCGAAAAGTAAAGGTTTACAGTGCGGGCATCACCACCCACGGCGTAAATCCGAGGGCTATCGCTACCATGAAAGCCGACGGCATCGACATTTCGCACCATACCTCTAATAAAGTTGATGAATACGAAGGACTTGATTTTGATTACGTACTAACCGTCTGCGATAATGCCAACGAGCATTGTCCAATTTGGGTAGGAAAGTCCCAAAAGTTTCACCACGATTTTCCTGACCCGCCGAAATTTATCGGCACCGAAATCGAAATCGTGGCCGAATTTGCTCGGGTGCGAGATATGATAAAACTTTATGTAAAGAATTTTGTGGAAACCGAAAAACTTGATTGATAGCAAAAATATTTTCGTAGATTTTCACAATAAATCTTTACACCTATCATTTTTTTGCATAATTTAGCAGAAGATATACAACAAATGATTTTTTTGTTCGTTGGCTGGGATTTACAAACAGAATTTATTATCTTTGCACTCCGATTTGGAGAATGCTGGACTTTGTACGGTTCAGCCGCTTCACAAATTGCATAAATAATTGATAATCAAGTAAATAACAAAACAATGGATTTGATTAAGTTAGTCGAAGCAGAATTTGCTGGTAAACGACAAACCCAACCCGAGTTTAAGGCAGGTGATACCATTAACGTACACGTTAAGATTACTGAGGGAAACAAAGAACGTATTCAGATATACACTGGTACAGTCATTCAACGCCGCAACGTCGGTACAAATGGAGAGTCATTCACGGTTCGCAAGATTTCTAACGGAATCGGCGTAGAGCGTATCTTCCCTGTACTTTCACCGAGTGTTGATAAAATCGAAGTAGTACGTCATGGTAAAGTACGCCGTGCCAGATTATTCTACCTACGTGGCAAGCAAGGTAAAGCAGCACGTATTAAGGAATTAAAAAAGAAATAAGTAAACATTTTGAAAGAAAATTGAAGAGTTTAGAAACTTTTCATATTCAAAATCGTCTAAAGATAAAAGTAATAGCTTTTTCATAATTTTGTG
>JANNEN010000189.1:0-10421 GCA_031378715.1 Emticicia sp. | reverse complement strand
GTATCGTTTCGACGGGCAAAAGTAAAGAAGTTTTAAACCAAAAATTAGGTGGCGGTTATTCGCTTTTTTCAGATTTTGAGATGGCTCTTGCCGCTACCAAACCCGATGCTGTTTGTATAGCCACCTATCCCGATACGCACGAAGCATTTGCCATTAAAGCACTCGAAAGCGGCTGCCATGTTTTTATCGAAAAACCATTGGCTGATACCGTAGCGGGAGCCGAAAGAGTAGCGGCAGTTGCCCAAAAAACGGGCAAAAAAGTAGTTGTGGGCTATATTTTACGGCATCACCCATCTTGGGAGAAATTTGTGGAGCTATCCCACGAACTGGGTAAACCCTTGGTGATGCGAATGAATTTGAACCAACAAAGCCACGGCGTAATGTGGGACGTGCATCGAAATTTGATGAAAAGCCTCAGCCCGATTGTTGATTGTGGGGTGCATTACATTGATGTCATGTGCCAAATGACTCGCTCAAAACCACTGCAAGTATCGGCAATAGGAGCGAGGCTGACGAATGATATTGCCGAAGATAATTATAATTATGGTCAATTACAGATTCGTTTTGAAGACGGTTCGGTGGGTTGGTACGAAGCGGGTTGGGGGCCGATGATGAGCGAAACTGCGTTTTTTATCAAAGATGTAATCGGGCCAAAAGGTTGCGTTTCGATAGTAGCCAAAGAAGCGGGTGGTAGCGGAAAATCGGATAATGTCGATGCCCATACCAAAACCGAATCGTTGCGTTTTCATCATGCCGATATTGATGCCAACAATCAATTTATGAAGCAAGACACTTGGTATAATTTGAGTGACGAACCCGACCACCAAGAACTTTGTAACCGTGAGCAACGCTATTTTTTGCGGGCTATTCAAGAAAATATCGACCTCACCGACCACGTGCAAGATGCCGTCAATAGCCTAAAAATTGCTTTCGCCTGTGACGAGTCGGTGCGAACTGGGCAAGTGGTTTTTTTGTAGAGGAAAAACGTGATAAAAATGAAAAGTCCCGAAAATACTTTCGGGACTTTTTATTTTTACGGGTAATAAACAACATTTTGTCAGTAAACCAAAACTTGGTAATACCGACTATAAACATAACCATTACCAACATAACTTCATACATCAGACCGAAGCCTATTCTGCCTTTGCAGCGTTTTTCTTGGCTTGAACTTCGGTTCTCACCGTCTTTGCCCAGCCAGCCAAAGTAGCCATGCCCGCTCTTACACGTGTACCAGCGGCGTTGTTTCCTTTGTCATAAAACTTGTCGAAATCTCCTGCCATTGAGGCAACTAAATCAGTTAATTCTTTATACTTATCCATGATAAAAATGAAAGGTTTTTGGGTGAAAAATTATTTTTTTATGATAATCTAATTTAAAGCACTCGCAAGTTAGATATATTATAAATTATTGCAAATTTTTTGGTGCAAAATACTGCAAAAACGGGCTTTTTTTGTTAAATATTTGCAGAATACTGCATAAAAGCACTTTTTCACTAATAAAAGCACTTTTTTTAAGCCAATTCCAATGGGGCATATTCGCCCGCTTGGAGTTTTGCTTGCACGTTTTCGAAGCAATCCATGGTGTAGGCTACATCTTCGAGGGTGTGTGAAGCCGTCGGAATGATACGGAGCATGATTACGCCCTTTGGCACAACGGGATAGATAATTACCGAGCAGAAAATCCCCATGTTTTCACGCATATCCCGAATCAGATTCGTTACCGTTGGCAAGTCGTAGCTTCCGTGGAGCAGTACGGGCGTTACGGGCGAGGTAGTATCACCAATATCAAAGCCACGTTGGCGGAAACCGTCTTGCAAAGCGTGTACGATTGTCCAGAGGTTTTCTTTAAACTCGGGGTGGTTTTTCATTAATTCCAAACGTTTCATTCCACCCAAAACGAAAGGCATCGGCAAGGCTTTTGCGTAAGTTTGCGAACGCATATTGTATTTCAAAAACATCACCACTTCGGGGTCGGCCGCAATAAACGCCCCAATGGCCGCCATCGACTTGGCGAAGGTGCAGAAATGCAAATCTACCTCAGCTTGCACGCCAAAGTATTCGGGAACACCCGCCCCCGTTTCGCCCATTGTTCCGAAGCCGTGGGCATCATCAACCAACAAACGAAAATTGTATTTTTTCTTGAAATCAACGATTTTATCCAAACTTCCGACCTTACCCGACATTCCGAAAACTCCCTCGGTGATAACCAAGATTCCGCCGCCTTGCTCATCGGCTAATTTGGTGGCACGGACGAGGTTTTTCTCCAAACTCTCCATATCGTTGTGGGCATATTGGTAGTACTGCCCGCCTTTGGCTTTGTGCAAGCGAATACCGTCAATCAAGCAAGCGTGACACTCGGCATCATACACGATAACGTCTTTTCTATCAACGATACACTCCACCACCGACATAATGCCTTGGTAGCCGTAATTGAGCAGAAATGAGTCTTTTTTGCCCACATATTCGGCTAATTGTAGTTCAAATTGCTCGTGAAGTTCGGTGTTTCCCGTCATCATTCTGGCTCCCATTGGGTAAGCCAAACCGTATTCGGCGGCCGCTTCGGCATCAGCTTGGCGTACTTCGGGGTGGTTTGCCAAGCCCAAATAATTATTCAGCGACCAGTTTAACATTCGTTTTCCGTTGAAAACCATGTGCGGGCCGAGTTCACCCGAAAGCCTCGGGAAAGAGTAATAGTGGTGCGAATTGAGCAATTTTGCCTGCGTTCCGATTGGTCCTAAATTGCTATGGGTTTTGTCAAAAATATCTTGTGCCATGTGTATCAATTAACAGTTATCAATTAACAATTATCAGTTTTTTTCTGTACTTTCTATTGAGATTTTTTCACAAAAATAACGCATTTTTAGCATGAAAACAAACCCGTAAACTATTGTAAAGCATTGCTGATGCAAATTGTTTGATATTTTTATGATAAATTTAAAAAATAGTAAATGATTTTGTTGTTATTTTGGCGACAGCATCGAAAAACCACCGAAGTGCCGTAAATTTTTCAAGCGGTAACTGGTCATTGTTCAACTATTCAAAACCCAAAATTTAAGTGATTAAGTCAATAAACAAAATATTAATTGCCAATCGGGGCGAAATTGCGGTGCGTATCATGCGAACTGCCCACGAAATGGGTATTAGAACGGTGGCGGTTTTTTCGGAAGCCGACCGAGGGTTTCCACACGTAAAGTATGCCAATGAAGCGGTTTGTATCGGGCCTGCCGCCTCGAAAGATTCGTATCTTCGGGGGGATAAAATCATCGAAGTGGCACTCAGTTTGGGGGTCGATGCGATTCACCCAGGCTACGGATTTTTATCAGAAAATGCTGATTTTTCGAGAAAAGTACAGGAAGCGGGGCTGATTTTCGTTGGCCCGTCGCCCGAGTCAATCGAAGTGATGGGTGATAAATTATCATCGAAACATACCGTGGCTAAGTACAATATTCCGATGGTGCCAGGCACGCCCGATGCCATTACCGACCGAGTGGCGGCCAAGCAAAAATCGGCCGAAATCGGGTATCCAGTCTTGATAAAAGCCAGTGCGGGCGGCGGCGGAAAAGGTATGCGGGTAGTCGAAAACGAAGCCGAGTTTGACGAACAAATGGATCGTGCCGTGGGCGAAGCCATCGCTTCGTTTGGCAATGGGGCTTGTTTTATTGAAAAATATATCACCAAACCCAAACACGTCGAGATTCAGGTCATGGGCGATAAACACGGCAACGTTGTGCATCTTTTTGAGCGGGAATGTTCGATTCAGCGTCGCCACCAAAAATTAATTGAAGAAGCTCCGTCGGCGGTGCTAACGCCCGAAATCCGTGAAGCCATGGGGCAATGTGCCGTTTTGGTGGCCAAAGCCTGCAATTATTACGGAGCGGGTACGGTCGAATTTATTGTCGATGAGGAGTTGAATTTTTATTTTTTAGAAATGAACACTCGCTTGCAGGTCGAACACCCCGTAACCGAAATGATTACGGGCATCGACTTGGTGAAGGAGATGATATACGTGGCCGAGGGGCGGGAGTTGAGCATCAAGCAAGCTGATTTGAAGATAAACGGTCATGCCATTGAGGTAAGGGTTTGTGCCGAAGACCCCACCAATAATTTCTTGCCCGATGTGGGCGTTTTGCAAACCTACGTGCGTCCGCAGGGAAATGGCGTGCGGGTTGATGATGGCATTGAGCAAGGCATGGAGATTCCGATTCACTACGATCCCATGATTGCGAAACTCATTGCTTACGGAAAAGACCGCACCGAAGCGATTGAAAAATTGGTTCGTGCCATTGACGAATTTAAGATTACGGGCGTGGCCACGACCCTACCTTTTTGTAAATTTGCTCTCCAACACGAGGCGTTTGTGAGTGGACAGTTCGACACCCGTTTTGTGGGGCTGTATTTTACGCCCGAAGTTTTGCAGCCCGAAATCCCGACCGCAACGCTCGAAATTGCGGCAGTTTTGGCGGCCGAATTACTCAAAAATAAGCAGGCTTCTACTCAAATAACTACTAACGCAACTGCCCCACAAGCCAGCCAATGGCGGAGAAATCGGGTGAGTTTGCGTGGGTGAAACCCTGGGTATTTACACGTTCCTTAGTAGTTAAAAAGTGCATAGTTCAACCCTCTCAGAGTACCCAAAAAGAGAGACTTTGAAGGAACGAAAATGCTTAATTTGGTGCGATAGCTCTAATTCTTAATACCCAACGCTTTAAAATTAGATTTTTTAATCTGTACCAAATTACTTAAATTGCTATGATAAAGCAATAGATTTTTCGTAGTAATTCCAAATTTACGGAAATAAATAAAAAGTAATTCCTTACAGAATGGAAAATAGATTTGGTGCGAATCTCAGAATCTTACGAAAGCTACAAAAGATAACATTAGAAAAACTCGCTGAAAGATTAAAAATCAGCAAAAGTGCTATTTCAGACTACGAAGTTGGCAAAACTTTTCCGCCCTTAGATGTTTGTGAATTGTTGAGTAGTTTCTTTGGAATTAATATTGACGATTTGAGAAATTCCGATTTTACGGAATTAACAGTGCAGCAAATCGAAGAACTCTATGGCATAAATAATAAAAATAAAGTCAAAAAAAACAGTGATAGTGATTTTAGTAGCGAGAAAAAACAACTCGAATTTCTGAACAAATTACTAAATCAACGAGTAGAAGGGTTGCAAATCCAACTGCAATTAGTGAAGCAAATCGTAGAAAGCAAAGATTCCGAAATCAAATCTTTGCAGATACAGGTGCGGCTTTTGGAAGAAAAATTAGGCGAACAAACCTATAAGGTTTGAACGGTGCGACGACTCGCAAACTTATAGGTTTAGAGCGAGCTTGGGTCATTCAGAGGCTTTGCCACGATGCCTTCTTTCTTCGTCTGAACAATATTTTTGATAAACCTATCAGTTTCTTCGAGCGATTCGCTCTCTCCCGCTAATTTTCGCACCAAATTCAGTAAGTAACTCTGGGTCTGCAAAATCGACTCTAATTGCACTTGGTTCTGCACAATTTGTTTCTGATTTCTAACAATGTTTATCTGGTTATTGACAATGATTTCTTGATTACGGATAATCGTCGTTTGGTTATGAATCACGACCTCGTGGTTATCAGCATTTTGTCGCTGATTTTGAATCATGATGTCGTAATTCTCCACGATACGCCCCTGCATTTCTTTCAAAAAATCCTGCTCAGAAATCAATTTCTGTAAAACTTCTTCAATATTTTTCATTAGAAAAAAACGCTTAAATTAAATTTTGCAATTAACTTTGTTGAAACCTCAACAAAAGTAATACTTTTTTTTATGCCAGTCGATAAAAACACAAAAAAGAACATTCCGTATCTATACATCAGTTTTTTGATAATTGTGTTGAGTTGTTGGGGCTTTTATATGGTTTTTACCAACAGCTTCTTTGTCTTTGTTAAGCATTGGGCGGCAGTTTTGACGATGATTTTCGGGGCATTTATTGCGGGGTCAAGTCCCGAAGGAAGTGCAGCCGTTGCTTACCCCGTTTTTACACTTTTACTGAAAATCGAACCCGCCGTTGCCCGCAATTTTGCCTTTGCCATTCAGAGTATCGGTATGACTTCGGCATCTTTATTAATCTTAGGGCTAAAAATAAAAGTTGATTGGGATTACATCAAATACGTAAGCGTTGGCGGTGCTTTCGGACTAATTTTTGGCACTTATTACATCGTTCCGTTGATTTCGCCACCTTTGGCAAAGTTATTTTTTGTATCGCTTTGGCTGAGTTTTGGTTTGATTTTGTGGTACGAAAACCGCAAACCCCAACGAGAGGTTTTTGATAAAATTCAAAATTTTGTAAAGTCCGACATGGCTCGTCTGCTATTTTTTGGCTTGATTGGCGGCATGATTTCTTCGATTTTCGGCACTGGAATCAATATTTTCACCTTCTGCTTGATGACGATTTATTACCGCATCAACGAGAAAGTTGCCGTGCCGTCGTCGGTTATTATTATGACACTCGAAACCATTCTTGGTTTTTTTATTCACGGTGCTATCATCGGAGATTTCCAACCCGAAGCATTTGAAATGTGGCTCGCTTGTGTGCCTTTTGTGGCGTTTTTTGCTCCTTTGGGGTCATTTGTCATTAGTAAACTACCCCGCAAAGCGATTGCAACTTTCCTTTATATTATTCTTATCGTGCAATTTTTCGGGGCAATGTGGGTATTGAAACCATCACTCCCCCACCTCGGACTTTCAGCACTTACACTGGCGGCTGGGTTGAGTACTTTTGCCTATTTGGCACGTTTGAAACGAAATCTCTAAAAAAAACTCCGTACTTTTGTTTTTGTAAAAGTCAATAGCCAACAGACGACAGCCCATAGCCGTACAATGTAATTGATAATCAATGTTTTACATAACGATTACCAGAAAGCTATTGACCCTAAACTACTAAAAATTATTTGTGAGAAAATTTATCTAAATCTTACTGGATGCGAATAAGTCAAGATACTGTCCAACAAATTCTGCAAGCTGCCGACGTAACGGAAGTGGTGGGCGATTACGTTTCGCTCAAAAAACGAGGGGCAAACATGATGGCGTGCTGTCCGTTTCACAATGAAAAAACGCCCTCGTTTTATGTGTCGCCCTCAAAGGGTATTTACAAGTGCTTCGGTTGCGGAAAAGCAGGCGATTCGGTGCGGTTTGTGATGGACATGGAAGGTATCGGCTACCCCGAGGCACTCAAACATTTGGCAAAAAAATACGGCATTGAAGTAGCCGAAAGAGAAGTTACGAGTGAAGAACAGCAAGCCCAAAACGAGAAAGAAAGCCTTTATATCGTGCTGGAATTTGCGAGTAAATATTACCAAGATTACCTCTGGAAAAGCTCCGAAGGCGAAAGTATCGGGCAGAGTTATTTCAAGGAACGGGGTTTTAATCACACCACAATTCAGAAATTTGATCTTGGTTACAGCCCCGACGGTTGGGATACATTCACGAAACACGCCATAAAAAATGGGTTTTCGGTCGATATTCTCGAAAAAGCGGGACTTTCGATTGTCAAAGAAGGCAAAGATCCGATTGATAGATTTAGGGGTCGAGTGATTTTTCCGATTCATAACGTGGGCGGAAAACCGATTGCGTTCGGAGCCAGGATTCTAAAAAAAGACCCCAATGCCCCAAAATACTTGAACTCTCCCGAAACGGGCGTTTACCACAAAAGCAACATCGTTTACGGCATTTTTCAAGCAAAAAATCCGATTCGCACCGAGGAAAATTGCTTTCTGGTGGAAGGTTATACTGATGTAGTTTCGTTGTTTCAAGCAGGAATCGAAAATGTGGTTGCTTCGTCGGGAACGTCACTCACGAAAGAACAGATTCAGTTAATCAGGCGATTTTCACCAAATGTCACCGTGCTTTATGATGGTGATGCCGCAGGAATAAAAGCCTCGCTGCGGGGTATTGACATTATTTTGGAAGAAGGGCTAAACGTAAAAGCTGTGGTTTTTCCCGATGGCGACGACCCCGATAGTTACGTACAAAAGGTTGGTAGTCAGGCTTTTAAAGAATATGTCAAGACTACTCAGAAGGATTTTATTCGCTTCAAAACCGAGATTTCGCTCAAAGATGTGGGCAATGATCCCATCAAACGGGCCGAGTTAATCAAGGATTTGGTCGAAACGATTTCTAAAATTCCTGACTCCATCAAACGCTCGGTTTTTTATCAAGAAGTAGCAACCTTGATGGGTATCGAAGAGCAAATTTTGATTACAGAAGGAAATAAAATTTCGCTCAAAAAAGTAAACGATGCTGAAAAAGACCGCCAACGACAAACCCGAACGCAGCCCCGACAAATTGGCGATTTAGATATTTCGGTTGAGCAAAATACCGAAAATGTTCCGCCGCTTGTACCCGAAACCGTAGAAATCCAACGCTCACCTACTTCTTATCAAGAGGAGGAAACCGTTAGGCTTTTGGTGTGTTATGGCAACGTTGTGATTGAACACATTGCGGTCGAAAATCGGGACGTGACGCTGGCCGATTATGTGTTTGAACAAATCAAAGAAATGATGTTTGAAACACCCGCTTACCAAAAAATATTGAGTGTTTTTAGAGAATCTTACCAACGAAACGAGATTCCGAATACCCTGCATTTTACAAGCCACCAAGACGAAGAAATTCAGCAATTAGCATCAAACTGGCTACTTTCGCCGCACCAACTGAGCGAAAATTGGGTAAAAAAAGAAATCTACATACCTTTGGAAACCGACAAATTGGCAGATTTGGCCTTTACGAATGTACTAAGGTTGAAAAAAACTCGTTTTGAATCTGACATGGCAAAACTCACAGTTCAACTCTCAAACGTTCAAAATATTGACGAAGAATCGGAGATTTTGATAAAAATGATGCAATTAAAAGGTGTCATAAAAAAAATTGCGGGGCTACTCGGAACAGTCGTGCAGGGATAAAACGCTGGCAGGGGTTCAAAACTCTGCCAGCGTTGAAATCTGCATCAAAAATTATAAAAAAATGGAAAACGATATAAAAAACATAGATTTTACGTCCGAATTTGACTTCCAAACCTCCCGAAGTGGTGGGCCTGGTGGGCAGAATGTCAATAAAGTAGAAACCAAAGTAGAGTTGCGGTTTGATATTCAAGCATCAAACTTGCTGACTGATGCTCAGAAAATTAGGCTACTCGAAAAACTCCAAAGTCAGTTGGTGCAGGAAACAATTCTGAGCATTACGGCACAAGAAAAACGTAGCCAATTACAAAATAAGGAACTGGCAGTCAAGAAGTTTTACAAGATTTTGGAAAAGGCTTTTTTTGAACAAAAGAAAAGAATTCCGTCCAAAACTCCCCGTGCTATAATAGAAAAACGCTTAAAAACCAAGAAAATTGACTCTGAGAAGAAATCTTTGCGAAGCACAAAAATAGTTATTGAGTAATTTATTGCCATGAAAAACTAAGACCATAATGCAAAAATTCATCTGTTTTTTACTAATTACGCTGTTTTTGAGTTCGTGCAATTGGTTTAACAAAACACCAAAACCAACACCTACTGCGATCATTCCTGAGTTTGAAACCACGCCCAAAAGCTCGATTTTGCCACTCAATATTGCCGACGAGGCCTCTGGGATTTGCGATAGCCGAAGCATGGCGGGCAATGTGTGGGTGCAAGAAGATGGCGATAATCCCAATGTATTGCACCAGTTTTCGCACACGGGCGAATACAAAGGCAAGGTACAAATGCCTTTTCCAAACCGTGACTGGGAAGATATTGCACTCGGAGCAGGCCCCGAAAACGGTAAAAATTACATTTATTTGGCGGAAATTGGTGATAATGCCGCCGTTTATAACAATCAATATTTTATTTATCGCTTCGTAGAGCCGCAGTCGATGAGCGAAAAAGTAATGAATTTTGACCGAATCGCTTTTCAGTATCCCGACGGTAGCCGAGATGCGGAGTGTATTTTGCTCGACCCCGACACGAAAGATATTTACATCGTAACGAAGCGAGAGTTTAACGTCAGGATTTATCAACTGCCTTATCCTCAGTCAGTTACGGGCGTGCAGACTGCCAGATTTATTCAGAGTATTCCTTATTTAATCATCACCAGCGGCGGGATTTCGGGCGATGGTAAAGAAATTGTCCTCCGAAATTATGATGCTATTTACTATTGGTACCGCACGGAGGGTGAAAGTATCGCTACTACACTTTCCCGCAGTCGGGATAAACTGTTACCTTATACCAAAGAGCCACAAGGTGAAGGTTTTTGTTTCGAGAAAAGCAACAAAGGCTACTTTACGGTCAGCGAAACTACACCGATTTTGTATTATTTCGAAAAAAAATGAAAAAATCAATCAAGCTAATTTCTAACTTTATCTGCTTTTTTAGTCTTTGTAGAGAATTACATGACTTATTAGAAACAGCTTCCCGAAAGTTTTAAACTTTCGGGAA
>JANNEN010000186.1:0-1923 GCA_031378715.1 Emticicia sp. | reverse complement strand
AGAGCAACGTTGAGGACTTGTGTTCCTGGAAATACTATTTTTGTTAATGTCACCGCGCCGGGCGGTCTTAAGACTACTCAAAGCTTTAGAATTCCTTCTCCTCCATAAGTGATAATCCTCATCGGCCTTCCCGGTTCCGGTAAGTCCACTGTTGGCCGACAGCTTGCTCGCAAGTTGTCGGCTTCTTTCATGGACTCGGATCATTTGATTGAGCAGCGTTTGGGTTGTTCGATCAGGGCGTATTTCGAGCGTGAGGGGGAGGCGGCTTTTCGGGATGTGGAGGAGCAGGTGCTGGCGGAGGTGACGGCATCGCAGGCGGATGCTCCCGCGAATGCGCAACTGAGCGTGTTGGCCACGGGCGGCGGGGCGGTGCTGCGCGAGAACAACCGCAAACTTTTGAAAGCTGCTGGGCGTGTGGTGTATTTGCGCTCTAGCCCAGAAGATTTATACAAGCGCTTGCGGCATGACCGCAACCGGCCTCTGCTACAAACGGGCGACCCCTTGCAAAGGCTGCGTGATCTTTATGCCGCCAGAGACGCGCTCTATCGCGAAACGGCGCATTTCCAGATCGAGACGGGCAGACCGAGTGTGGCAACGCTGGTGAACATGATCTCTATGCAGCTGGAACTGGCTGGCGGAGGTGTCGCGCAGCAGGAGTTGGCGAATCAAGAAACCCCAAGCCAAACGCCAGCCCCAGCCCCAGCCCCAGCCCCAACCGACATGCCAAACAGTGCAGATGCGAGCACAGGGCCTGGATCCTCTGATCAGTAGATGTCTGTGTTGCCTGAGTTCAGCAAGCAACTCATCCATAGCAAAATTTGATATCTGATGGTTGCCATCGCCCCAGCTGGTTTGGAGGCTGGCTGAGTGATAACCCTGCCAAAATACAATTAACCAGTTGGTACAAAAATTGTAGAATCACTGAGGAAGACGCCCATGCTGGACAAATTCATCAACACCTACTGCAAGCTGCTCGAATACGCCATGGCGGTGTTCTTGGCTCTGATGGTGCTGATGGTGTTTGGCAATGTGGTGTTGCGCTATGGCTTCAATTCGGGCATTGCTATTAGCGAAGAGCTGTCTAGATGGCTCTTCGTCTGGGTCACTTTCATGGGCGCAGTTGTCGCTTTGAAGGAGCATGGCCACCTAGGCACTGACATGATGATCTCGCGCCTAGGGCTCTTGGGAAAAAAACTTTGCCTAGGCGCAAGCTACATCCTCATGCTTGGCTTGTGCGGCGTGCTCTTCAAAGGCGCTTGGGAGCAAACCAAGATCAATGCCAGCTCGGTCAGCGCCGCCATGGAAGTGTCGATGGGCATCTTCTTTGCCACGGGGCTGATGTTTGCCGTGCTCGGCGGCCTCATCATTGCCCGGGATCTGTATCGCTTGCTTTCAGGCCAAATGAGCGAATCTGAGTTGATGGCGGTGCGCGAATCCGAAGATGTGCCTCACGCTGCCAGCAGTAGCAGCGTTGGCGCGAGCAAATAAACGAGGGCGGTAGATATGACCATCGCTATCTTCCTGCTGTCCCTGCTGGGTGCGATGGCCATTGGCATGCCAATTGCATTTTCCCTGCTGCTGGCGGGCGCTGCCTTGATGTGGCATCTGGGCATGTGGGATTCCCAAATCCTCGCTCAAAACGTGCTCGAAGGAGCCAACAGCTTTCCGTTGCTGGCCGTGCCCTTCTTCATGCTGGCGGGTGAGGTGATGAACGCCGGTGGTCTGTCTAAACGCATCGTCAACTTCGCCATGTCGCTGGTTGGCCATATCCCGGGTGGCTTGGGCTATGTCACCATCATTGCCGCTTGCATCATGGCGGCGCTCTCCGGCTCGGCGGTGGCTGATGCCGCAGCGCTTTCAGCCTTGCTCTTGCCTATGATGGTCAAAGCGGGGCACAACAAAGCCCGCTCTGCGGGTTTGATC
>JANNEN010000168.1:0-2417 GCA_031378715.1 Emticicia sp. | reverse complement strand
CCACCTAAGAGGGCTGACAGTCGAACATCAATCCAGGGGTGTCAGTCAACACCAGCTAACAAAAAAAGCCTGAAACTGCTTGTGGAGTTTCAGGCTTTTTTGTAGGCTTTTTTCGCTAGCTGGCTAAATGTTGTGCGTTCGGCTTTTTTCACACCAACTGTACATATTGCTTTTCAAGTGTTACGTTGAAATGAATGTCAGCCTTCAAAGCCTTAAAAACTTTCAAAATGGTGTCAATTGTCGCACTATTTGTACTACTTTCAAGTTTTGAAATTTGAGATTTTTGTACACCCACAAGTTGTCCTAATTGTTCTTGTGTCAAGTTACGTTCTTGTCTTGCTGTTTTTATCATACGTCCCAAAACGTCCATACGAAGTTCGTATTCATATTCGTCTCTGTCCGAAGTGCCGATTTGGCCGATATATTTATCTTTCATTTCGGCAAGTGAATAAGATTTAATTTCTGTCGTTGCCATTTTTTATTTTTTTAGCTTGTTCTCAAAATATGATTTTCTAATTTTAACTGCTCGCACGATTTCATTTTTAGCAACTTTATCCACTTTTTTGATAAAACCGTGTGTCGCCATAACCAAAGTGTCCTCACCGTCAGTTTTGTCCCAAAAAGCAAGCAACCTAATTTGTAGTCCTGCATACTTTGTCCGAAACTCCCAAATATCATTTTGTAATTTTTTGAAAAGTTTAGGGTCGTTGGTTTGTTCGGCAAGGTCAATGTTATAAAACACTTTCTTCGCAGATTTGATGTCAAGTTCAGCAATGAACTCGTCAGCTTCTTCTAAAAATCTGGTTTGGAAATATTGCATTTACTTTTTTACGTAAAGTTAAATAAAGTTTCCAAATATTGCAACTTTATTTTTGTCAGATGTGTCGATTTTGTTTTTCTAAGCTGATGCACAACATGGGTTTTGCAATATTGGGGCTGACGGAATAGCAATGAGCCGTACCGCAGCATCGAACCGTCCCCCACCTTCCACAAGCCATTTTTGTTTTCCACAAATCAGTTAGCAAATTATTGCACGCTGTTTTTCTTATAAATCGTTGGTTATAAGCGACTTATAACTTTTAACAACCTGCAACAATCGTAGCTAACATTACGCAAGGGAATAATTTCTGCCTATTTTCTGAGCATTTTATAAATCTGCTCACCGACCTCGGTTCGGATATTGAGCGTGCTAATCTTGGTATTATCACGGGTTGGATAAACTCTATTCGACAGAAAAGTATAAACAAAATTATACTTGGGCTCGACCCACACGAACGTACCCGTAAAGCCCGAGTGTCCGAAACTTTCGGGTGATGCCGATGCAGGAGCGTTGCCTACTTTTGGGTTTAAATCCAACTTATCAAACGCAATGCCACGACGGCTTTTGAGTTCGGGAAACTGGTACTTTGTACACTCCGCCAGTACTTCGGGTTTGATGAATTGCGTGCCGCCGTAGTAGCCTTTTTGGAGATACATTTGCATCAATTTCGTAAGATCATTTACATTCCCAAAAAGCCCCGCATGACCCGAAACGCCGCCCAGTAATGCCGCTCCCTCGTCGTGTACTCGCCCATGAATGACCGTTTTTCTGAACAGCGTATCTCGTTCCGAAGGCACAATTCTATCTCTTAAATAAAACCGTAACGGGTTGTAAGTCAGGGTATTAGCCCCGATTTGGCGATAGGTTTTTTGTAAATAATCTTCCCACGGCATACCTGCCAAATTAGCGATAAATGTTGGGTAAGTATAAAAATGCAAATCGCTATAAACGTAGCCTTGGTCGGGCTTGACGGGTGAGTTTTCGATGGCTTCAAAGATATTTTTTCGGTAATCTTTATGCAGCCAGAGCGTGTCTGCAACCTCCACCGAAAAATCAGTCGATTGCTTACTCGAAAGCGTGTTTGGTTTCCAAACCATTGTACTCGGCGAAAGGCAGTCTTTCCAAAGGTTTTTGTCAGTTTTTATGGCTTCCCGAATAATCAAATCGTGCTTTTTCTTGCTCATAAAAAACTTCTTTTTGTATTGAGAAGCGTACGGGCGGCGTTCCGCATTTTCTCTAAAAACAACACTATTTTTGACGGTACGCACCGAATCTAAGCAATCCATCCAAAACGGAATCCATGCCTTCAAGCCCGACTTGTGCGTAAGCATATCTCGAAAACGCAAATTGGCTTTATTGCCATCGGCAAAATCAGCGTAATAGTCTTTGAAGGTTTTGTCCAAATCAAATTTCCCAACGCTCATTAGCTGCATCACGGCCAACGCCGAAGTACTCACTTTCGTAACCGAAGCAAGGTCATAAAGGTCGGAAAGGCGAACCGCCCCCCCCGCCCCCGATGGGGGAGCTAAAAACTCGTTCTCAGAAATCAAGTTCATCTTTGATGAACTTGAAAAAGCTCCCCCATCGGGGGCGGGGG
>JANNEN010000161.1:0-19905 GCA_031378715.1 Emticicia sp. | reverse complement strand
CCATATTTATATAATATTATAACTCAATATTTCTGAAATACTTTGTGATAGATACAAAAACGTTTTATCTCTAATTATTAACAAAAATAGATATATTATTTATTAAAACAAATTTATACAGTTAATTTATCTAAAAATATTTAATTTAGCAGATATAAATTTTAAAGCAGATTATGGAAAATAGTCAAATTTTGAAAAATATCAGTTTGGGTTTGAAATTAATTATAGGTCATTTTCGTTCTGCATTCAATGACCACTTTATCAAAATCAATCTAAAATGAAAAAAATTATTGCATTATTATTTGTTGGCATTTTTGCCTTCAATTTTGAGGTTTCGGCTCAAACCACTCCCGTAGCATCGGTAGCTCTTGATACGGTTTCGGCACAGGCCTACGTGGGTAAATACAAAATAAAAGATGGCCCTTTTGAAGAAATGATTGTGACAATCCAGAACGGAAAATTATTTGGAGAAGCAGTTGGACAAGGCTCGGCAGAGCTTGTTCCGACCAAAGAAGTCGATATATTTACGGTTTCGGGCTATGACGGTACCCTCGAATTTATCAGAAATGAAAATAAAGTAGTGGTCAAAGCCAAGCTAACAGTTCAAGGAAATGTGATGGAAGGCGAGAAGCAGCAATAAACTGATATTTACAAAAAAGCCCCAAATTGAGCAGATTTGGGGCTTTTTTATGATTATATTTTTACGGTGCGAATAGAATTTTCTTGCCATAATTGGCTGATAGTCAGCACATTAGCCTATTCGCAATATTTATCAAATTTACCTATTTACACTTTATAGCTTCGATGAGCGTCTAATTTCAAGAAAACAAATAGTAAAATTGTAAACGAAAAAAGTGAGGAGCCGCCATAACTCAAAAATGGCAACGGAATACCAATGACGGGCATGAGTCCGATGGTCATGCCGATATTGACTAATAGATGAAAGAATAGAATTGACGCAACGCAATAGCCATAGATTCGGGAGAATTTACTCCGCTGTTTTTCGGCCAGATTAATGATTCGATTGAGCAATGCCGCAAAAATTAGTATTACTACTAAACTTCCCAAAAAGCCCCATTCCTCGCCCACGGTGCAAAATATAAAATCGGTTGATTGCTCAGGCACAAAGTCAAACTTGGTTTGGGTTCCTTGCAGATAGCCTTTTCCAATCAGACCACCCGAACTAATGGCTACTCTTGATTGGGTAACATTCCAGCCAGCCCCGAGTGGATCAGAATCAGGATTAACCAATACTTGAATACGCTTTTGCTGGTGTGGCTGTAAAACACTGGTAGTGAAGAATTTAACGCCAAACACGAACACCGAAGCAATCATAAAAACCCCACCGAGGCGTATCATATTTTGTTGGGTACGCTCGTAACGTTTCAAAAAAACGTACCAAAAAAAGCCACAAGCGGCCGCTAAACCTACGATAACGAATATTTTATCGAAAAATAATACCAACACAAACAAAATGGCCAATGCAATACCCAATGCGGGATAAACCCCAGGAAGACCCTCACGGTAAAAAACGGCCACAAATGCCGCAAAAGTAAGTGCCGAACCTGTTTCTTTCTGCATAATAATAATAACGGGCGGGATAATAACCATCAAACCTGCCACAATGGCATCTCTGACTTTGGTGATACTGACACCCTGAGTACTCAAAAATCTCGACAGTGCTAATGCCGTAAATATCTTGGAAAATTCGGCGGGTTGTAGCGAAAATGTGCTTCCAAGCTTTATCCACGAGCGAGATCCTTTGATTTCGGAGGCTAAAAATATGGTAGCAATCAAGACCGCAATGATGACTCCATAGAATATGTACGCAAACGAGTCATATACTTTATAATCTACAAACAAGATTACGAGTATCAGAATTGCCGTTAAGGAAATGAAGAGTAGTTGCTTACCTGCATTGTGTGATGTTGAGAATATCGTTATTGGGTTTTCGGGATTAAATACGGCGGCATAGATATTTAGCCAACCAAATATCACCAATGCTGCATAAAGCCAAACGGTTGTCCAGTCGATGCCTTCTCTTATATCAATGTCACGTGCCATACTATTTAGTTGGATTTAGATTTACTGTTTTGGGTTTTACAAAAGTTGTTTTAATTGGTTTGCTTATCTCTTTCGAGAATTTAGCGGGTGTTGTCGTCGGTAAAACCGTCTTGGTGGCGGGTAGGGGAGTTGCGTTTGGCAAAATCTGATTTCCTCCGCCCGCAGACATTGATTCAAAGGTTCTGATGTTGAGGTTCAACATTCGTTCTTTGATTGCCACTCGCTCAATTTTTCGCTTTAAATATTTTTCAATCATCAAGGTAGCAATTGGAGCGGCCACCGAGCCACCAAAACCCCCATTTTGCACCATTACGGCTATCGCAATCTTGGGATTATAACGTGGTGCAAAAGCAATAAAAATCGAATTATCTTTTCCTTTTTTATCGTTTTGTGAAGTACCCGTTTTGCCACAAATCGCAATGCCTTCCACGATTCCTGCACCACCACCGACAGTACCTCGCTCAACGGCATCTTGCATTCCGCCAATGATTGCCTCGAAATGCCTCGTTTCGATTTCGGTACGATGTACCAATCTATGCTCGTTCAGTACACCTTTACCGTTTTGCCCGATTCCACGCACCAGGTGTGGCGTAATCCAATAGCCACGGTTGGCAATAGTTGCGGCCAAGTTAGCCATTTTGAGCATATTTACGGCAACCTCGCCCTCACCGATGCTGAGTGAGTATATATTTGAAAATTTCCACTGAAATGCTCCGTAACGCTTATCATAATATTTTACGCTTGGCAAAAGTCCCGATGACTCCGAAGGCAAATCTATACCTAATTTTTGACCATAACCAAATTTACTCACCATCTCGTGCCATTTCGTGAGCATGACTGGTGCTGCTCTAAACGGACTGGTTTCTTTGGTTGCCGCCATTGTTTTTCGGAATACATTATAGAAGTAAGGATTACAAGAGAATCTTACGCCATTGTGCAAATCGCCCGAAGGGTGTCCGTGGCACTTTACGGGGGCATTGCCACAGGGGAAAAAAGTTTCGGGAGAAATGGAGCCTAATTGAAGTCCGACCAAAGCCTGAACCAACTTGAAGGTAGAGCCTGGTCGAAAAAAACCAGTAGCCACACGGTCGTTGAGTGGCTTGTCAGGGTTTCGGTTAAGTTCTCTAAAATATTTACTAAATTGCTTCCCCGATAGCATATTTGGGTCGTAATACGGGTATGAACCCATGGCCAAAATCTCACCAGTTCGTGGCTCAATGGCTACGGCACAGCCCGTTTTTCCCTGAAAAAGACTATCGGCCAACTGTTGTACATCTACATCAACGGTCGAAAATAGATTTTTTCCGATAACAGCGAGCGTATCGTACTCGCCGTTGGAGTACGAGCCTTTATTTTCACCGTGTACATTCATCATCGTGAACTTCACGCCTCGTCGGCCTCGCAGTTCCGACTCATACTGTTTTTCTAAGCCCGTAATACCGATATAATCGCCACTGCGGTAATATTCCACCTCTTGGGCTTCGTGGGCTTTCTTGCTAATCTCACCGATATAGCCCAGAGCATTGGCCATTGTATGGGCGGGATATGTGCGAAAAAACGACAACTCAAAGGTAAACCCTGGGAAACTCACCATAGCGTCGGCCACACGGGCATAATCCTCTTTGGATAATTGCCGCAAGAATAACGTAGCTCGATTGCGAGAATAACCTCTCGCAATAGTCATGGTGCTATCAAAATACGAACGACTAATATTGAACAAACGGCAGAACATCGTCGTGTCCATTTGTTTTACTTTGTAGGGGGTCACGTACATATCATACACATCAACATTGGCCACTAAGAGCTTTCCGTTGCGGTCATAAATCTGTCCACGGAGTGGAATCTGGACTTCTTTTTTCAAAGCTCCCGTCGAGCCGATAGTATGGTATTTATCATCAATAACTTGCAGGTACAGCAGTCGCAGCAGGTAAATACCACAGATTAAAAAGAAAAAACTGAGTATGATTTGTTTTCGGTCTTGGAACATTATGGTTACTTATTCAAGGAGGTTTGGCTAAAATAAAATAAGCAATCAAGTTTACAACATTTAGGAAGGATTTCTTAATTTACCGTTACCTTTGAATGTCAAAAGCAAGAAATGATTTGTTTTATTTTTCGCCTAACAAAGTTCTCGAAAAATCAACACATTTTTGCATATATCGTACAAGAAAATTTGTTTTTTTTGTGAAAAAGTATTTTTCACAAAAAGATTAATACAATTTTAAGTTTTTATGCGACTTTTGCAGGAAATTTATGGCAAGTAACTTGTAAATAATAAATTGGCCATTTGAGTATGATTCTATTGCCGCCATTTGCACCGTCCTTTGCGTAAAGTAGCGTTGCTATTCGCCTTAAAAGTCGATACAACTAACAACAAAATAATTCACCTTAAATCGACTAACTTAGTATTTATACGTTACTAAATCAAACAAAATGCTTTACAAATTAGAAGATTTGGGAGAAGTAGCCTTCGAAGTAATCGGACGGGCGGGTGAAAAGAAAGTCTGGATTTTTACGGGTGAAATGGGGGCGGGCAAAACAACCTTAATTAAAAGTATTTGTGAAAAAATGGGCGTGAAGGGACATATCCAAAGCCCAACATTCTCGATTGTCAATGAGTATATTTCTGATGCTGGACAGACGATTTATCACTTTGATTTTTATCGTTTAAAAAATCAAAGCGAAGCCCTTGATTTTGGTGTGGAAGAGTACCTCGATTCGGGTAATATTTGTTTGCTCGAATGGGCCGAAAAAATTGAATCTCTTTTGCCCGAAAATTGTTTTGAAATAAAAATTAGTCTGACCGATAATCTGACTCGTGAAATAAACTGGATTTAAGATTTATTACCTCAAAAATAAGTTCGTTCAGACCTTTGGTCAGACCCCAACAACATGACAGAACAATCTATATCAACGTTGGCACAGCAATCGACGCTTTACCCGCAGGAATCGCCCGAATTGATAAAAAAAGGCAAAAAAAATCTTTTTATTGGCTTGCCAAGGGAGGTTTCGCTACAAGAAAACCGCATTGCCCTCACGCCCGAGTCGGTTAGGCTTTTGGTCAGAAATGGCCATGAGGTTTTGCTTGAAAAAGGGGCTGGCGAAGGAGCGAAGTTTTCGGATAATGATTACAGCGAGGCGGGGGCAAGAATAGCGTATAGTTCGCAGGAAGTATTTGAGGCTGACTTGATAGTGAAAATTGAGCCGCTCGTAGAAACCGAAATGGCGTATCTGAAATCTGGTCAGACGGTTATTTCGACGCTTAATATTCCGAATTTGAGTCGAACCTACTTTGAGCAACTCAACGAAAAACGAGTTACGGGAATCGGCTTTGAGTTGATTCAAGATAAAGTCGGAAATTTCCCGATTATTCGCACCATGAGCGAAATCGCAGGAAGTACCGTTATGCTTATTGCGGCCGAGTATTTGAGCAGCGTTCATGACGGTCGAGGCATGATTTTGGGTGGAATTACGGGTGTACCACCAACCAAAATCGTCATTATCGGAGCGGGTACAGTAGGCGAATATGCCGCCCGAACAGCCCTTGGTCTGGGAGCCGAAATTAAGGTTTTTGACCAGCATATTTATCGCTTGCAACGCCTAAAATATGCCGTTGGACAGCACATTTATACCTCAATTATTGACTCCGAAACTTTGGCCGATGCACTTTCTCGGGCCGATGTGGTGATTGGAGCCATGCGTGCTGAAGAAGGTATCGCACCGATGATTGTGACCGAAGAAATGGTTGCCAAGATGAATCCTAATTCAATCATCATTGATGTGTCGATTGACCAAGGCGGCTGCTTTGAAACCTCCGAAATGACAACCCACAAGCACCCAACATTTCAAAAATACGGCGTTACGCACTATTGCGTGCCGAATATTGCTTCACGAGTAGCCCACACGGCAAGTATTGCGTTGAGTAATGTATTTACTCCATTTTTATTGAAAGCTGGACATATAGGCGGTATCGAAGAGATGATTTTTGCGAAGCAATGGTTTACGAAGGGCGTATATTGCTACAAAGGAAGCCTCACAAACCTGACAATCGCCCAGCGGTTTAATCTCCGTTATAAAGATTTAGGACTTTTGGCAGCAGCCCGAATGTGACTGAATATCGCTTACGATTAGCAAGAATAAGTCCTCGATATAGCCCGTTGTGGCATTAGTTTCTATTAGTAAACCGATTTTTTATCTATTCACCATAAACCCAAAGGCTGCTATATTAACGCCTTTTCGAGCAATGAAAAAAACTTTTTTAGCCCTATTTTTAATGACATTTTCAGCCAAAACCTTCGCCCAAGTGCTGCCACAAGCCAACGAAACGATTTTGTTGTTTCCCGAAGGTACGCCAGGCCTAAAAGCGGGTGTGCAGATTCCCGAAGACTCCAAAACTTCCGATGGTATCACTCGCCTAAAAGATGTCACGCAGCCCGCAATGTACGTGTATTTACCCAAGAAAAAAACCTCCGATGCGGCAGTGATTATCTGCCCAGGCGGAGGGTACGGAATCTTGGCAATCGACCACGAAGGCTACGATATTGCCCGTTGGTTTACTGACCGAGGCGTAACGGCTTTCGTGTTGAAATACCGCCTTCCGCAAGAAAATTTATTTGAAAATAAAGAAATAAGACCGCTACAAGATGCCCAGCAAGCCATCAGAATTGTGCGAAAGAATGCACAGAAATACAGCATTTCGCCCGAAAAAGTCGGTATCATGGGTTTTTCGGCGGGTGGGCATTTGGCATCTACGGCTTCGACGCATTTCACAACCCAAGTAGGCGAAATCACCGACCCAAGCATCAGCGTTCGCCCCGATTTTTCGTTGCTGATTTACCCTGTGATTACATTTAGTGATAAATTTACGCACAACGGTTCAAGAAATAATTTGATTGATAAAGACCCCACGGTCGAGAAAATAGAGTTTTATTCCAACGAAAAACAAGTAACGGCAGACACCCCGCCGACGTTTCTGGTTAGTACAACCGATGATGGCGTGCAACCCGAAAACAGCATTGCGTATTTTTTGGCTTGCAAGAAAAACAAAGTACCCGTTGAGCTACACATTTACGAAAAAGGTGGTCACGGCTACGCCCTCAAAAAGAACAACCGAGGGCCAGTAGAAACTTGGGCGGCTCGCATGGAAGATTGGCTACGGGAACGAAAATTGATGAAGTGATTGGTAAAATATTAGGTTTTGAAAAGAATGGGGGTAACTATTAGAATCATCTGGTTTGCAAACTGATTTTGATTGCATTCTATGAAATTCTTATTAAATTTGTAAAATAAAGCAAATCAAAATGTCGACCTTGGTACTAAACGTAAATATTGAGCAGGAACAAATATTAGAGGGTTTGCTCAGGTATATGAACATTTCGTTTCAAAAAGTCAGTTCAAGTGATGACTTCTGGGACTCACTTTCGGAAAAAACGAAAGATCGCATCGAGCAAGGCCGTCTTGATGCGAACGAAGGGCGTTTTGCCCCTGCAAAATCTGTAATTGAGCAAATCTTAGCTAAACGAAGGAAGTATTTATTACTGACACAGCCAAAGATGATATTGAATTTATTGCATCTTTTCTTGAAAAAAAATACTCGAACAAAGCAAAAGTAAACTTTCTCGTAAAACTTTCTGAAAAATTACTTTTCATAGAGCAAGCTCCGTTCATGTATCCTACTTCTGCAAGAAACCCCAAAGTAAGACGGTGCGTTGTACACAAGAATACGGTATGTTTCTATGAAGTTGGCGATACTAAAATTTATCTTCTTACAGTGATAGACACTCGCACAGACCCAGAAAATAATAAATTTTAAATCAATTCAATCGCCTCATTATCAAGCCTTTAACCAATTCAAAAAAGATGCTGGGCTTCATCGTTCGCCAATTTTCGATTTGTAGTGTGCCACCAAAATTTATGTAAGAGTCCAGCCGATAGCGGCGAAATTCGTCCAAGATAAAATCCCGAAAACTCACGGCCGCAATCCAGCCGTCTTCTACTTCCTCAAACCATTCTTCATAATAATCGGTTTCGCCGCCGTGAAACTGCAAGATATTTTCGCCGATTAAAATAAACTGATTGATGCCTTTTTCGAGTAAATGATCAATGACGGTTCGTTTCAATAACATGATGTCGTTGTGGAGGGTGTCGTTCCATTCACCAAAAAGTTCTATAACGGCATAGCGAGCTGCATAGTCTACCATCAAGATTTTGCAGTAGAGCGTTTCGGAGTCTATTTCGTCCCATTGCGGGTCGATGTAATAGCCATAAATTGTGTTTTCGTAGGCGTTTTTATAGGTTCGCCCATAAAAAGGTGATTTTCTGTCGGTTTCGGCTTGGTAATATTTCTGCCAGTTGTAGGTGGGTTCTATTTCGTGCATTGCTCGTGATTTTTATTAGTTCAAAACCTTTCTCATTCGCCAAATAGCGGCCTCCAAACGCCGCATTTGTGTGCCAAAGTTAAGCCGAATAAAGCCTTTTCCATCAAAGAAAAATCCACCGTCCGACACGCCAACACCCGCATTTTCGAGAAACGTTCCGATGTTTTCAATGCCCGACTCACGGGTATCAATCCAAGCCAAATATGTAGCATCAAGTGGCTGCATCTTGAAGCCCGCAATGGCGTTCATCTCGTGTAATAAAAAAGCATGATTCTTGCGTAAATAAACCATTAGTTGCCCGTGCCATTCGTCACAATCACGGTAAGCAGCAAGAGCCGCTTGGTAGGCATACGCCGAGTTCATGGGTTCGATAATGTAGCGAAGGTTGGCGTATTTTGCCCGAATTTCATCATTTGGAATAACCGCAAACGAGCAACCCAAACCCGCAATATTAAAAGTTTTACTGGGCGAAAGCAGTGTAATTGTCTGATTTTCAGCACTTTGACTCAACGTCGCAATCGAAATATGTTTTTTTCTTTCGTCCAAAATCAAATCGCAGTGAATTTCGTCCGAGCAGATAACAATATTATGTTCGGCACAAATATCAGCCAGTATTTGGAGTTCGTTTTCTGTAAAAACCGTTCCCGCAGGGTTATACGGATTACACAACATAAACATTTTCGTACGGGGCGTAATGGCCGCCCTGATGGCATCAAAATCCAAGGTCCAACGCTCATTTTCGAGTTTCATTTGCACCTTCACGAGGGTCTTTTTTGCCGCTTCGGGTGCTTTCATAAATGGCCCATAAACGGGTACAGTTGTCATGATTTCATCGCCGTCATCGCCCACGACCATGCACGAAAGCGTTAGCCCAGGCACAAGCCCAGGTAGCCACACAATCCAATCTTTGTTAATCTTCCAGTTGTGCCGTTCGTCGAGGCGTTTCACTACAACATCGGCGAGTTCGTCGGGGGCGTGCCAGTAGCCAATCACGCCTTGTTTGGTTACATCGTCGAGAGCTTTCAAGATGGGTGGAGCCGCCCGAAAGTCCATATCGGCCACCCAAAGCGGAATAATGTCACGGTCTTTATACTTGTCCCATTTGAAACTATCGGTATTGCTGCGGTCAATCAATTCATCAAAATCGTAAGTCATGTTTTTATCTTATGTCGAATAATTTGGTCAAAGGAAGTCTTCGGACTGGGTGTCCCCCTTCAAGCGAAGACTTCCTTGAATAATAAAGTTGCAAGTTAAAACTTAATTTTGAGCATAAAAAAAGACCTGTACAATTTGTGCAGGTGTTTTTTGTGGAAAATGTTAAATCAGTTTATGATGCCAATTCAAATTCAAATATAGGCACATCAATCTTCTGAGCAATTTTATGAATTTTCTCGATAGCGGTAGCTATTTGGTCGTGGGTATGCGTAGCCATCAACGAAAACCGCACCAAACTTGCATCTGACCGAACGGCAGGTGTCACCACGGGATTGATAAACACCCGCTCCTCCATGAGCATCTTGGCCATTTGGTAGGTTTTGTTGTCGTCTCGAATATAAATCGGAATAATCGGTGACTGGGTTTCGCCAATATCAAAGCCTAATTCCTGCAAATAGCCCGTTGCGAAGCGGGTATTGCTCCAAAGGGCATCAATTCGCCACGGTTCGAGTTGCATAATATCCAAAGCTGCCGACGCACTGGCAACCGATGCGGGCGTGGCACTCGCACTAAAAATCAGCGAGCGAGCCGTGTGTTTGATGTGGTCGATGACGTTGGCATCGGCCGCCACGAAGCCCCCCAGCGAAGCCAACGACTTACTAAATGTCCCCATGATGATGTCGGCTTGGGTGGTTAGCCCAAAATGGTTGGCGGTGCCACGCCCTTCGTCGCCCAAAACCCCCAGCGAATGGGCATCGTCAATCATAATCATGGTTTGGTATTTTTGGCACAAAGCCATGATTTCGGGCAACCGCACGATGTCGCCTTCCATGCTAAACACCCCATCAACGATTACTAATTTAATGGCTTCTTCGGGGAGTGAAGTCAGGATTCGTTCCAAACTTTCGGGGTTGTTGTGCTTAAATTTTATCACTTTCGAGAATGATAACCGAGTGCCTTCATAAATAGAAGCATGGTCGGCTTCGTCTATAATGATGTAATCGTGGCGGCCAGTGATGGACGACACCACGCCAAGATTTGCCTGAAAGCCCGTACTAAAAATTAGGGCCGACTCTTTGCCCAAGAATCGGGCTAATTTTTCCTCCAAGGCTTCGTGAATGTCGAGCGTACCATTCAGAAATCTCGAACCAGCACAGCCCGAACCGTATTTGTCGATGGCAGCTTTAGCGGAGTCTTTCACGTGTGGGTGGTTGGTGAGGCCCAAATAGCTATTCGAGCCAAACATCAGAACTTCTTTGCCATCAATGCGGACGGCGGTGTCTTGGTCAGACGAAATTTGTCGAAAGTACGGATACAGACTTTCGTTTTTCATGCCCGTGATTCGGGCATTTAACTGCAATTTTTGTGTTGCGAGTTGGTTCTTCATAACAATTTGGAATTTATGGGATGGGACATCGGTTTTGGGCGGCAGAGTGCCTCTTTCACCCAAAAGTTATAGGGTAGCTTTGCGGGTCAATGCAATACTTTTTTGCAGAAAATGGGCAAAAAGTGGCATTTTTGAGGGCAAAACTGGTTTTAAAGCACAAAAAAAGCCCTCACAAGAATTTGCAAAGGCTTTTTGGGTATGATTGTAAAGATATGTTGTGTGGATTTAGAAAACAAACTTTCGAGGTTCTTTTTAATAAAAAAACACCAATAAATCTGTTGATAATCTATGTATTGAAAACAAACTTTTGATGATTTTGTTGCGAGATAAGTGGAATAAGTTTAATTTTCTGAAAATAGTTTCATAAAAACACCATTAATGCCAACCTACAACCAACTCAAACGCCAAATTGACCTCAATCCGTTTGCCGAATTGATGCTCCGCAATGAGCTAAAAGCCTTGCCCAATGTTATCCACGAAAACGAATATATTGATGTGGCCGTGCATGGCTACTGGAACACCCGCCACGCACTTTTGCTGGCCACGTCCCAACGGATTTTGTTGGTCGATAGTGATAATTTTGGTGATGTTGAAGTGATAGCATTTCCTTATAATGATACTGTTACGGTGCGTTGCCCAACGCCCGATTCGGTGGTTTTTGGCACAGCCGAACGCAAGATAAAAATTGATAATACGCTCGAAGAGTACATTGCGGCTTTCTATAAAATAACCCAAGATAGGCTCGCAGGAAACGAACCGCAGCTTAACCATGAAAGAGATGTTTATTCAAAACAAACGGAACAAAATTCTTCACAACAAGCTGATAATGAGGTAGTTAGTAATCCTTTTCACGTATTTTTGCGGGGCTTAGATGGGCTTTCAAAGATGATTGGAAACTCGGTAAATGGAAGTCCTGAAATTTCGGCAGTCGGCGGTCAGCAATCGGCAAATAGTAGTTCTCAATCTTCAAGAAATAAACCGAAATCTATCGAGCCAGAGCAATCATTGGACGAACTTTTAGCAGAACTTAATGCTTTGGTCGGATTGCAAAATGTGAAGGACGAAGTGAATAGTTTGGTCAATGTTTTGAAGATTGAAAAACTCCGAACCGAACAAGGAATCACTCTGCCCGAACGCTCACTACACATGGTTTTTCATGGAAATCCTGGCACGGGCAAGACGACCATCGCCCGACTTTTAGCGAAGATTTTTAAGGCTTTGGGCGTACTGAGCAAAGGACAAATGTACGAAACTGATCGGAGCGGTTTGGTGGCGGGCTACACGGGACAAACCTCGCTAAAAGTGCGGGAAGTTTGCGAGAAAGCCATGGGCGGAATCTTGTTTATTGACGAAGCCTACGCCCTCAATAGCGATGATACTTACGGCCCCGAAGCCGTAAATACGATTGTAAAATTCATGGAAGATAACCGTGATGATTTTGTGGTGATTGTAGCGGGCTACGAACAAAAAATGACTGAGTTTATTGGTTCAAATCCTGGGCTGTACTCGAGGTTTAATAAATACATCGGTTTCAAGGATTATACGCCCGAAGAACTCCTCGAAATCTATCTGTTACAAACCAAAAAAGTACAGCTAAAAGTTGCCGAAGATGCTAAAAAGAAGGTTTATAAACTCTTTAAGCAGCTTTACGACGAGCGAGATGCAAGTTTTGGCAACGGGCGACTTTCCCGCAATGTGTTTGAAAAAACTTACGAAAAACAAGCGAACCGCCTCGTAAAAGAGGGCATCGAAAAAGCCGATATTAGCCTCATAACCGAAGCCGATATTCCAGTGATGGAGTAGGGGAGAGGTATCAATTTAAAAAAACATACCCAGCTAAAATCGTTATTTTTTCTTAATCTTTGCTGAGTATTGATTCATAATCAGCGATGTTTGGAACCCGTTTGAAGTGGGTCGTCACTTTAATTATTTATTTCGGTTGTTAATAGTCATTACAGGTGGCGTTCCGCTTTTCGCCAGATACAATAAGTTTAAACAGGTTCTATTCTTACAAAACAAGACAATGGCAAAAAGAATAATTAATTTAAGCAACGAACTAACGGAATTTTTGGACGAGCAGAATCATCCGTTTCGAAGCGAAATTGAACAATTACGAAATTACATCTTGACTGCGAACCCCGAATTGACTGAAAACATAAAATGGAACGGACCAAATTACTGTTTTGGCAATGATGACCGAATTACAATCAGAATTCAGCCACCTACTAAACAAATTCAACTTATCTTTCATAGAGGAGCAAAAAAGCAGACGCAACCCGACAACAGATTAATATCGAATAAAAGTAAGCTGTTAGTTTGGAAAGAAAATGACAGAGCAATTGTAACTTTTAAAAGTTTGCAGGAAATCGTAAATAGCAAAGTGGACTTGACTGCCATAATTGACGAATGGATAAATGCAACAAAATAAAGCAACGAACCCTTAATAGAGTTTTGTAAAACTGGGGTATTTGCACTAAATTTGGACAATAGAATGCTGTTAAACACCCGTGCTTTGATTTCCATACCACCGCAAATTTCCGAATCGTTCCTACGAAACTATTCCTCCCAGTTGCTCCGAGCGAAACCGAGGGCAGCGGCTACAACTCCTCAATTTTATCCAAATAAATCTCGGCCTGTTGTATGACCTCATTTCGTTGTTGATCGGGCATTTTGTTGAGCGTCACGTAGGCCATTCCGATACGGGGGTTGCGTTCGAGTTTTTTCCGATTTCGTTCGTAAAAGTGCCAATAAAGCGAATTATACGGACAAGCCTTGTGGCCAACTTTCTTGGATTTGTCGTAGTAGCATGAACCGCAATAATCGCTCATTTTGTCAATATAATTGGCCGATGCTACGTAAGGTTTCGACCCAACAATTCCACCATCAGCATACTGACTCATGCCACGAACGTTGGTTATTTCTACCCACTCAATGGCATCAATGTACACCCCCAAATACCATTCATCAATTTCATCGGGGTTGATTCCCGCCAACAAACAAAAATTACCAATAACCATCAAACGCTGAATGTGGTGAGCGTACGCCATATCGAGCGATTGCCCGATTGCGTGCTTCATGCAGTTCATTTTGGTCTTGCCAGTCCAGAAGAAATCAGGTAGTTTTGCTTCGTGTTTGAAATAGTTAAGTTTCTGAAAATCAGGCATTTGACTCCAATAAATGCCCCGCATATATTCTCGCCAGCCGAGGATTTGTCGTACAAAACCCTCAATTTGTGCCATCGAAATATCCTCTTGGTTTTGCTGCCATTCGGCCACTGCCCGCTCAATGACTTCGAGGGGCGAAAGCAACTTAGTATTTATCGAAAACGAAAGTCGAGAATGATAAACCGACCAGTATTGCATCGCCATTGCGTCTTCGTAAGTACCGAAATTTGGCAAGCAATTTCTCACAAAAAATTCCAATAATTGTAGAGATTCTTGCCGATTAACGGGCCAAAAAAAATCTTTTGGATTTACCCGACCGATTGTCTGTATTTCTTGGTTTTGTACAAGTGTGTAGATCTCCGACACATCTCGACTGAATACCAAGGGTTCAACGGGACGGTGGGTTTTGGGGAGTTTTTTTCGGTTATCGGCATCGTAGTTCCACTGCCCCGTGAGTGGGTCGGAACCGTCCATTAAGATACCGTATTTTCGACGCATCATTCGGTAGAAATTTTCCATAAGAAAAGTTTTTTTCCTTTAAAAAACTCCGAAAACTCCTTCCCCGTACTCATAAAATGTTCGGTATCATAACATTTCGTTGAGATACTGAGCGATGCCCCAAAACCTTTGAGTTGGATATCAAGGCGGTACTCGTCGGGTTGCTGATACTCGAAGTGCGTGATGCTATGTTGATCAATAATCCACGCCAAGTTTTTGGTCAAAGATTGCGTATTTTGGCTATCGTCCAAACGCAAGTAAAGAGTTTTAAATGATTGATTATCAAGGTTTTGGCTAAACTCCCGCATGGCCACAAAGAAACCCAAAACCTTTTGTATGTGGTGTCGTACGTAGTCAGTTTCTTGCCTCATTTCCATCATTACGTACAGAACGTTATCGCTTTTTTCGTTGTACCATGAGTGATTATGGTTGAGTTGGTCGCCCAGTATTAGTCGAAGAGTCATGTTGTTTGTTAGTTATGCCTTGAATACTCATATTGTGCAGCCTTAATTTTCTTCCCTCTCTTGAATAAGCGGGGAAAATTAACCAAAGTGCGTAACATAGAAAATTATTTAACCATTCGCACAGGCATTTGTTTCCCGAAGCCGATAAAGTTTTACAAACCCTCACCCCGCCCGTATTGCTTTTCGATAGAAAATGCTGAAATTTGCACACTGATTTATTACATTTTTTAGGTTTAATGCAAAACTTCGCCGAAAATTCGCCCATCAAATGGCATCATATACTTTTTTACCTGCTTTTAGTGGCAATTATTCCGCACGGGGGGTTTTGGCACGACCTTAATCACGATTGGCCTCGGTGGTCGGCTTACGCTTTTGAGCATGGTTTGAGTCAAATCTATCATTCCGACACCAATTATATGCCCATTTATCTGCATGGGCTTTACTGGTTTGGCAAGTTGCAGGGTAGTACGGCACTCATTTATGCCAATAGTTATCAGCTCAAATATTTCTTCTTACTCTTTGATTTTGCGGGGGCAATCGCCATCACGCACGCCCTCCGCAAGTATTATTCCCGCCCTTTTGCCGAGTATATGCTACTTTTCAATATGGGCTATTTGTATTGCACAACTATTTGGGGACAACTCGACAGCGTGCCGACAACGATTGTAATCTTGACGATTATCTGCCTTTTCGAGCGGAAACTTCTTTGGGCAGTATTCTTCGGTACGTTGTCAATTTATGCCAAACTTCAAGCCATCATATTTCTACCTTTTTTTGGAATATTACTGATTTATCAAATATACATAAAATCGGATAAATGGTTGATAATGAAGCTATTAGGTGTATCAGTTGCTACGCAATTTGTGTTATTGAGTCCGTTTATTTTTGGTGGCACGTTCGATGATTTTCTGAAAGTTGTGCGTGAATCAGTCGGTTTTTTTCCACGGGTGTCGGTGCAGGCTTTTAATATTTGGTATTTATTGCTCAAACAAGACCCTGCCGCCCTCAACGATACCACGGCTTTTGCGGGACTCACCTATAAGCGGTGGGGTTTTATTATGTTTTTTACGCTATCGGCTATTACTTTTATTCCGTTGATTATCAGCACTTTAAAAAACATTTTGGGTAAAAAAGCCTTGGATAAAAACTATTATTCGTTGCTTTGGCTTACTATCGGTACGATTGCTATTGTGTTCTTTTTTACAAATACCCAAATGCACGAACGGTATTCGTTTCCTGCCATTCCGATGTTTTTTGCGTATGCTTTACTCACTAATCGGTACGCAATTTTTGCCCTTACGTCTTTGGCACATTTGATGAATGTCGATGCTGTAAACAAAACTCTCGGCCTTAATCCGTTCAAGCCCGAATACACGGCACTGGTTTTTGTTGTTGTTTTGTGCTTATCTTTGGTAAGATTATTTAGTAATTTTTCATTTAAGATTAAATAAATAGAAAAAATGATACATTCTAAAAAAATAGAATATTCAAATAATATAACTGCAATAGAATATATTATTTATATTAAAAATATAAGACAATTTGAATAAATTATAAATATCATTATTATAAATATTTCAAAATAAATTATTTATATAAATATTTCAAAATAAATTGAAAATAAAAATACTTACATTTCTCATTTTAGCATCATTTATTTCTTGCTCAAAAAAAATGAACCCCGAAAAATACAAAAAAAATCAAATTATCTTTGGTAGTGGCGGAGGCTTCGCTAACTTAGTACATCATTACCATTTATTAGAAAACGGTCGGCTTTATCACAAGCAAAATAATGCCGATGTTGAGGCATTGGGCAAGCAAAACAGCGACTCGGTGAAGGTACTTTTCGGCGAAGCAAAAGTGTTATTTGACAGTACCGAAACTTTCCGAGAGCCAGGGAATGTGTATTATTTTGTGAAATTCAAGCAAGATTCTGTTACCAAAGAGATTGTGTGGGGAAGTGCGACCGAAACGCCGCCCGAAGCTGCAAAAGATTTTTATAAAAAATTGATGAATTTAATAACACAATTTTCTAAATTGTGACACCATTAAGGCAAAATTTTCTAAATTGTGCTACAAAAAACGCCCATAAAACCCTCAAAATACCATGAGATTAACTTTTACTCTTTTGCTTTTTGCCGTTACGAGTACTTTTGCCCAAACAGGTTTCGACAAAAAAATCAAGCCCTTGGCTACCAAAGCCGATGCTCCACAGGGGCAGTTTATTGAAGTTGATGGTCGGAAAAATGACCTAAAAACTCGCCAGACAAGCCTGCCGCTACTTTCTACGAAATTTATCAGTAAACTGAAAGTAACCCACGACCCCGAAACGGGTGGTGTGCTGATGATTGAAAATCTCTCTACGAAGTCAGCTCCCAACGCTCGTAAAGGCGTGCAGATGATGTCGATTGATTTTTTGGGTGAAGTCAAGAAAACGCTGAAAATAACCGACCCCGATCAAGAACTTGAAATGATAAATATGGAAGCCGACGAACTCGGCATGACGCATATTCAGCTTCAACAGAAATACAAAAATATTTCCGTTTACGGTGGCGAGATTTGGCTGCACACCAAAGGCGATAAAATCGATGTGCTGAATGGCCGAAATTTTCCAACGCCCCAGTTAGCCTCAACTTCTCCTGTACTTTCCGAAAGTAATGCCATTGCGTTTGCGATGGCCGATGTTGGCAAAACCTCAATCGTTCAGCAAGCGGGCGTGGCAGGAAAACTCTTGGGTAAACAACAAAACACGGGCGAACTGATTATTTATCACAAAGACGGAAACTTCAATGACGAACGCTTGGCGTATAACCTCACGATTCGCCCAAATATGCTCGAACGCTGGACGTACTTCATTGACGCAAATACGGGTGAAGTGCTGAAAAAATTTAATAATACCTGTTCGCTCAATACGCCTTTCACGGCAACGGCCCGAGATTTGAATGGCATGAACCGAACGTTTAGCGTGCAGCAGTCGGGCAGTTCGTATTATATGCTCGACACCCAACGCCCGATGTACAACAAGACCACCTCGAAACTCCCCGAAGATCCCGTTGGTGGTATCTGGACGATTGATGCCCAGTTTACGAGTTCAAACGACATGAAGTACGGGCAAGTTACCTCAAACAGCCCCAATAGTTGGAGTGCAACGGCCGTTTCAGCTCATTCCAACGCAGGCGTTTGTTATGATTATTTCCGCACGAAATTTGCCCGAAACTCATTAGATGGTAAGGGAACAAGCATTATTTCGGTCATTAATATTGCCGATGATGACGGCAAAGGTATGGATAATGCCTACTGGAACGGTGAGTTTATGGGCTACGGCAATGGACGAGAGGCTTTCAAACCATTGGCGGGGGCATTAGACGTGGCGGGCCACGAAATGACCCACGGCGTTGTGGAAGCAACGGCACGTTTGGAGTATCAAAACCAATCGGGAGCTTTGAATGAATCGTTTGCCGATGTCTTTGGCGTGTTGATTGACCGTGACGACTGGACACTGGGCGAAGATGTAATCAAGCCAAGTGCGTTTCCCTCGGGGGCATTGCGGAGTATGTCAAACCCCAATCAAGGCGGTAGAAACGACCCAGGCTACCAACCCCGAACGATGTCGCAGTACGCCAATCTACCCAATACCGAGGAGGGCGATAACGGCGGTGTCCATGTAAACAGTGGTATTCCGAACTACGCTTTTTATCTTTTTGCTTCAAATACGAGTGTCGGAAAAGATAAAGCCGAGCAGGTTTATTACCGAGCTTTGACAAAATATCTGACCCGTACCTCCAAATTTGTCGATGCCCGTTTGGCAGTTGTCAAGTCGGCCGCCGACCTTTTTCCGAATGATGCCAGCGTTGTGAATGCTGCCAAAGCCGCCTTCGATGCCGTGGGCATTGCCGACCCCAATGGCAATACAAATACGCCTCCACCCGCCCCAACGCCCACGCCACAGACCATTCCTGTAAACAATGGTGGCGATTTTGTGATAGTTTTTGAGCCGTCGAGTGGCAAACTTTATAATGCAAAAGCAACGGCCGCCGTAAACGAATACAAAGCTATTTCGTCGAGTGGTTGTTTGAGCAAGCCAAGTGTTACGGACGATGGTTTGTTTGCGTATTTTGTAGGAAAAGACAAAAATATTCGTAGAATCGGACTGACGGGGGCTTTCACCGAAACCCGACTTTCGAGCGATGGTAAATGGGGTAATGTAGCCGTATCGAAAGACGGCAAGCGTTTGGCTGCATTGACCGATGCGGGCGATAAATTTATGTATGTCTTTAATCTTGACGATGGAAAACTTTTCAAGTTGCCTCTGTATAATCCAACCTATACAACGGGTGTAAACACAGGAGAGGTGCAATATGCCGATTCATTTGAGTGGGATTATTCGGGTGAAAACGTTATTTACGATGCCTTCAATAAAGTAAAAAGTTTGTCGGGAACGATTGAATTTTGGGACGTGGGCATTATGAAAGTTTGGGATTTAACAAAAAATGCCGTTGGTAGTGGCAAAATCGAAAAGCTGTTTGCTTTGGAAGCGGGCGAAAGTATCGGAAATCCGTCTTATTCTAAAAATACCCAAAATATTATTGCCTTCGATTATTTCACGGAAGACGAACCCAAGACGTTCTACCAGATTGGCATTGATACCGATAAAAACGGTGATGACCCGAGTTATTTTGACACGATTTTTGAAAATAACGATGTGGGTTACCCAGGTTACTCTCGACTTGATGATAAAATGCTTTTCAATACATTGAACGGCAATCAGAAAAATGTGAATGTTATAAGTATGAATC
>JANNEN010000158.1:0-8501 GCA_031378715.1 Emticicia sp. | reverse complement strand
TATACGGAAAGTCAGAATTAGGGCTAACGCTGGCAGGGTGCAAAACCCTGCCAGCGTTCATTCTTGACTATGCGTCCCAGTATCAATCGTAGTTAAACCAAAACATCAAATATCAAACATAATGAAAACCAGTACCGAAAGAATCCTAACCACCCACGTAGGCAGTTTGCCCCGTTCAAAAGCAGTTACCGACTTAGTTTTTGCCAAAGAACGCCAAGAAGAAGTTGATAATAAAGTATTTAACGCCACCATTAAAGCGGCAGTTGATAGCGTTGTTGCCCGACAAGTACAGGCAGGAGTGGACATTGTGAGCGATGGCGAAATGAGTAAAATTAGTTACTCAACCTACATTAAAGACCGCATTACGGGTTTTGAAGGCGACAGTCCCCGCAATCCACCGAGCGATTTGGAAGATTATCCCGCTTTTATGCAACGGGCGGCAAAAGGTGGTGGCACACCAAGTTATTCACGACCTTGTTGTGTTTCAAAAATTGAGGTAAAAAGTACGATTCCGCTCGAAGATGACATTGCTCATTTCAATGCTGCCATTCATACACATCGCCCTTTTGATGTTTTCATGAATGCGGCTTCACCTGGGGTTATTGCGTTGTTTTTACCCAATAATCACTACAAAACCAAAGACGAATATTTAGAAGCCCTCGCCGAAGCCATGCGTCCAGAATATGAGGCAATTGTGGCGGCAGGGTACGTTTTGCAGTTAGATTCACCCGATATTGGTTTGGGAAAACACATGATGTTTAAGCATGAAACCGATGATGATTATATTCGCTTGGCTAATCAACACATTGAAGTTTTGAATTATTCTCTGCGAAATATTCCTGCCGATAGAGTACGGATGCACGTATGTTTCGGGAATTATGAAGGTCCGCACCATCACGATGCACCCATGAGTATGGTTTTGCCAATTGCCCTCAGAGCCAAACCCCAAGGATTGCTTTTTGAAACCGCTAACCCACGCCACGCCCACGAATGGACGGTTTTTAGAGATACTAAAATTCCAGATGATAAAATCTTGATTCCAGGGGTGTTGGATTCAACCACCAATTTTATTGAACACCCCGAATTGGTAGCCCAACGGATTGAAACCTTCACTAATATTGTGGGCAGAGAAAGAGTAATTGCAGGAACTGACTGCGGATTTTCAACTTTTGCAGGTTTTGGTTCGGTGGATGAGGACATTGTTTACGCAAAATTAGCCGCTATGGCAGAAGGTGCAGCCATTGCCAGCAAGCGGTTGTGGTAGGTTTTAGAGTTGATCTAAGTAATGTTTAATGATAAATGTTGAATATTTAATGGCATAAAATGCTTATGATAAGCAAGTTAGCTTAATTTAAAATGTCGATTATTTCCACTCAACTACTTAATAAACAGGGTGCATTTCATATTTTCTTTAAGCGACAATTTTAAAGTGTTTAATAACAGTGCTGGTCGGAGAGCCTACAAGTTATTAAATTTAGCATATATTGAGCTTTTTTCATAGTTCAAAGTTGTCCTAATTTTACAGAAACTTACTCATAATTGCACCACGGTACTATCTTCTAAATAAACCAACATCATTGAGATATTTTCGTAGCCCATACGTTGGTAAAGTTTCCCGTAGTTTTGTAGTTGCTTGGTGTGTTTTTCGTGTTGCGTGGCATCGGTGCTGCTGCCAGTTTTGTAGTCGATGATGTAGGCAATGCCATCTTTTATCACCACTCGGTCGGGGCATTGGGCTTCCGAGCCATTGAGGAGTATTTCTCTTTGGTTCTCTACGTTCAGACCCTCCGCAAAAAGCGGGCGTAATTGCGGTAAATTAATGATTTTTTCAAGCGAAATTTTTACTTCATCGCTCTCTTTGGGGCTAATCACGCCCTCAAATTCTAAACTTTGGATAGCTTTTTTGATGTCTTTTGCGGTCTTGATTTTGGCAAATGCTCCGTAAACTTTATTGAGGTGATCTTTTGATTTATCAAGGGTTTCGGGGTCAAAAATTTTCTCCGAAATTCGGCGTAAACGTAGCTTATTACTACGATCTTGACTTACGATTTTGGGTAAAAAAATCAGTTCTCGCTCATCTTCCACTTGTTCTTTTACTTTTTTGATGAAATGCCCCCGACTGATTTCGTAAACATTTTGTTCGGGATTGTACAACTCGCTTACTTCCAGAAATTCTTGCATCAGCCCCCCTACTCCCTGCACTTTCTGAAAGCGATTTTTGCCCGAAACCACGTATAATTTATCAATCGCCCTCGTGAAGGCCACGTAAAGCATATTGAGGTTTTCGAGGAAAATTGATTGCAACTCATCGGTATATTGCCCCGATAGTTCGGTCAGGCTCAACTTGTTGTTTAGCTTAATCGGAGCCGAACGCAGTTGCACGATTTCAGCATCTTTTTCGTAGCTAAACTCCTGATAATCAAGCCTTTCTAAGTCCGCCCAAACGTCGGTATAATTATTTGGTTCAATATCCCAGTGGGCGTAGGGAATGATAACGATGGGATATTCAAGCCCTTTTGAGCGGTGAATGGTCGTAATCGTAATGGCGTTTTGTTCCGATGGCGACTTGACCGAAAGAGCCGATGAGTCCTTTTTTTCGTCCCAAAACCGTAAAAAATCTTGCAAGTGATTGCTTTCTTTTAGGCTGTAATTTAGCACCACGTCCAAGAACCGAAAGAGGTAAGTTTTGCGGTCGGTTCGCTCAAAAAGAGTAAAAATATGAATAATTTTTTCGGTCAATTCATAAATCCCTGCTTTGTTGAGGCCGATGGAGTCCAAGACAAAACCGTGTTTGGCGAATAGCAAATAAAACTCCGAAATTTGCGGAGCATCAACCGCCGCCGAAATCAAATCATTGGCTTTGTTATCAGGAATTTCTCCCAAAATAGTTTGGTAAAACAAGTACGAAACCTCCGATTTTGCCAAACGATTATCGGGCTGATTGACCACTCGCATAAACGCCACCAAAAGCCGCACAATAGGCGAATTTTTGAGCAGCAGCGAATCCCGAGAAATGATGTTAAAATTGGCATCGGTCAGGAAATTAGCAATCTCGGCCGACTCCTTATTTTTTCGGCATAAAATTGCAATATCTTCCTGCGAATACCCTTCGGCCAAGGCTTGCTCAATCAGTTCAACGGTGCGAGCCAACATGAGATTTTCACCTTTTACATAATCCAAAAACTCAATCTGAATGTGACCGCCAGTTTTGGCATCGGTAGGAATTTCCTGCAAAAAATCGGAATAAACTTTCGTCAAAAAAGGAAACTCTTGCTGTCGGCTTTGAATGATAGCCGCAAAAAAATCATTATTAAAAGTTATCACTTCTCGGCTACTGCGGTAGTTGGTCGTGAGCGTTTTGGGCGTAATGTACTGCGAAATGGTCATAAACTGCTCCATTTGAAACTCTTGAACGAGCGGACTTTGCATCAACGGCTCAATATCGCCATTGAACAAATGCACGATTAGCTCCATTTTTCCGCCTCGCCAGCGGTAAATTGCCTGCTTGGCATCACCCACGATAAGGTTGAAGTGATTATTTGCAAGGGAGTTTTCGATGAGGGGCAGGAGGTTATAAAACTGCATATCCGAAGTGTCCTGAAACTCATCGACGAGCAAGTGATTATAGCGTTCGCCGATGCGTTCGTAAATAAACGGCACGGGTTCGGACAAGATTATTTTCAGAATTTTTCGGTTAAATTCCGAGATAAAAACTTGGTTTTTCCCTTCCAAAACCTCATCAAATTCTTTCTTAATTTTCTTCAATAATGAGAGCTTTCGGAGGTTGGGTTTGAGCAAACTTAGCAAGGTATATTTCGCCAGATTATCAGCCTTGAAAGCCTGCATTTCGTTGAAAACTCCCGTCAAATCTGCCTTGATTAAATCAATAAGAAACTTGGTTTCGGTGGGCGTTTTGGCACTGTACCACTTGTCTTCGTTGATGGCTGCCCAGTGGTAAGAATTCGGTGATTTTTCTCGTTTTCGGTAATATTCTTCTTCAAAATCTTCCCGCATATTATAAAAATAGCCACCGATTCCTTTATTTTTTTGGGTGAAGTCATCGGAGCTAAGTCCCTGACTTTCAATGAATTGAACCCCATCGTTAGCCAAATCGGTAATTGATTTCTCGAACCATTGCAGGTAGGTATAAATATTGTTGGAAATTTCCCAAAAATCTTTAGGATCAAGGTCATCGAGCTTGACGAGCGAGGCATAAAACTGGTCATTAATGAGGTGATTGCCAAACTTTGCCAACTCATCGGTTACGAAGTTCCAAGTTTGTCCGTCCGACACCTTTTCACTGATAAACCGCTCCAAAATTCGGGTAATATCTTGGTGTTCATCAACGCCCGCTTTTTCGATGAGCCGCTCAATGGCTTCGGTCATTACACGGTTCGAGTCCAGTACGATTTCGTAGTTATAAGGCAGCCCCAAATCTTCGGTAAAAGCACTCACCAACTGGTTCACGAAGCTGTCGATTGTCTTGACGGCAAAGTCGGAATACTCTTGAATGATGTGGCTAAACATTGCCGCCGCTCGCTCCTGAATCATGTCGGGCGGGAGTTTCAAATCATCGACAATCATAAGAAACATTGCCCAAAACTTTGACTTTTCAGTGAAATTTTCCCTATCCGCCATTTCTTTCAAAGCCGACAAAATGCGGTCTTTCATCTCGGAAGCGGCATCGTTCGTGAACGTAATCGCCAAGATTCGCTTGTAATAATAGGCTTTATCACTACCGAGGGCGAGTTTTAGGTACTCTTTGGTGAGCGTGAAGGTTTTGCCCGAACCCGCCGACGAGCTATAAATATTAAACTTTGACATAAATTTTAGTTTAAAACGAATCTTCAACTTCACGAACTTTCACAGACACCATACCATAAACCACCGCACACTTTGCCGCTATCGTGATGGCCCGAATGACAGGATACGCCCACGGAAGCCGCTCCAAAAAAGTATGGTGGCTATTGAGGATATTGGCCACCACCAACGCTGCCAAACCCGTAACGATATACAGACGGCGTTTTTCATCAATGGGCAAAAACGTGGACAACATAATTAGGTACGAAAATACTATCATATATACCAATACCACCACTACATAAACCCCCGAAATTACTTCATACAATGTAGAAAAATAATAAACAATCGGAAACAAGAAAGCGGAGGGTGAGATTTTGGCCAATGTATTGTCGGCATCTCTGAAACTAATTCTGCTCCCCATCAGTCGAAAAAGATGCAACCATATCATCAAGACAAAAGTATTTACGCTAATATTGACAATAATGGCGGTCTTCTCGGGAAGTAGATATGCTGCCAACGAAACGATAATTGGGAGTATGATACTCATCAAAAATAACTTTTCATTGCTTCCGAAAGATTGTTTTTGCATTTGATAATACCACCCTCCCATCATTAACCAAGAGATTATTCGGAAATTATTGCTCCAAAAACTCACGTGCGACTCTTGGGCTTGGGCGATACATTCACACACGAAAACGATTATAATTGCACTAATAAATAGTTTGTTTAACTTCATAGATTCATTGGGGAGATTGCTAATTTATATTGAATGGCATACTTGATTACTCATCATCAATGCGACTCTCGCTTGACCTCATGCCCCGATTTTCCGACCAAAAAATCCAAATCTGCTCCTTGGTCGGCTTGCGTCACGGTATTGATATAAAGTTTGGTATAGCCACGGTCGTAGCCGAGGTCGATGGGTTTCCAGTTTTTGCGTCTTTCGGCAAGTACATCATCAGATACGTGTAGGTGTATGCTACGGTTTGGTACATCAACCTCAATTTCATCGCCGTTTTGAACCAAGCCCAAATTTCCACCCAGGGCCGACTCGGGCGAAGCGTGCAGAAACACCGTGCCGTAAGCCGTGCCACTCATGCGGGCATCGGATATGCGTACCATGTCAGTAATGCCCCGTTCGAGGAGTTTTTTGGGTAGCTGCATATTGCCCACTTCGGGCATTCCTGGGTAGCCTTTTGGCCCGACGTTTTTTAAGACCATCACCGAGTTTTCATCAATGTCAAGATTTGGGTCGTCAATGCGGGCGTGATAATCTTCGATGGTTTCAAAAACTACGGCCTTGCCACGGTGCTGCATCAAGTGTGCTGATGCTGCCGAAGGCTTTACAACGGCTCCGTTTTGGCACAAATTACCCTTGACTACGGCAATGCCACCTTCCCGCAAAAGTGGATTTTCGACCTTCGCAATTACGTCTTCATTCCAGATTTTTGCTCCTTTCGAGTTTTCAACCAAACTTTTTCCATTCACCGTAATAGCCTCACGGTGCAGATGTTTTTCCATTTCTTTGATAACGGCGGGTAGCCCTCCTGCATAATAAAAATCTTCCATCAGATACTTCCCCGAAGGCATTAAATTAAGTAAAAATGGCATTTTACTGCCTATTTTGTCAAAATCTTCGAGATTTATATCAACGCCAATCCGCCCCGCAATGGCCAACAAATGCAATACTAAGTTAGTCGAACCACCCACGGCGGCATTCATCATGATGGCGTTCTCGAAGGCTTCACGGGTTAATACTCTTGATAGCGTGATGTTTTCTTTCACCATCTCAACGGCTCTCATTCCTGAGAGATGAGCCAAAACTTTTTTGCGAGAATCAGCCGCAGGAATTGCCGACGCTCCTGGCAACGTAAGCCCCAAAGCCTCAACCATGACGGCCATCGTGGAGGCAGTTCCCATCGTGGAGCAATGCCCAATGCTGCGACTCATACAAGATTCCGCCTCTTCAAACTCTTCGGGAGTCATTTTGCCCGTTTTTAGGTCATCGGCAAATCGCCAAACGTCCGTACCCGAACCAATGGCTTTGCCCTGAAAGCGTCCGTTGAGCATCGGTCCTCCCGGTACGACAATCGTTGGCAAATCGCAACTGGCGGCACCCATGACGAGCGAGGGCGTGGTTTTGTCGCAGCCCGTGAGCAGCACGATGGCATCAAACGGGTTTCCTCTGATGCTTTCTTCGACGGTCATGGCCGCCAAGTTTCGATAAAGCATGGCCGTTGGTCGAATGAGGGTTTCGCCCAATGACATCACAGGAAACTCCAACGGAAACCCTCCCGCTTCATAAACACCGTTTTTGACGACTTGTGCAAGCTCCCTAAAATGCCCGTTGCAAGGCGTTACTTCCGACCATGTATTACAGATACCAATCACGGGCTTGCCCTTAAATTGATGGGCGGGATAGCCCTGATTTTTAATCCAACTCCGATAAATAAATCCGTCTTTCCCCTCTTTTCCGAACCAATCTTGGCTACGTAAATTTTTGTTTTCTTGATTAGGCATAGTTTGTGCTATAAATTTAGGGATTCATTTTTGGGCATTCTGAATAAACTTATTTTTATAATTCGTAAATTTGCAAAAATAACGTCAGATTAAATGATTCATTTTAGAAAAATCATACTTCAATACGCAAGTTTTCGTTAGTTTAAACGGACAATTTTCGTAAAAGTCAAGAAATTTCTATCAAAAATCCTTACTTTTTCGTTGTTTTGCACCAAATTATAAATTTTGCAGGAAACTATTGATAAATTTTAAATAAAAATAAACTTATGAACTTATTTGATACGTTGAACGAGGGTCTGACAGATGAAGTGGTATCAAAAATTGCCAAACTTTCAGACGAAGATCCAGAAAAAACTCGAAAAGCATTAGACGGGGTAATATATACATTGGTAGCTGGGTTAGTACGCCGCACGGGCAGTATGATGAGTGTAAATATGCTTTTTAACCAAATTCAAAAAGGCAACCAAGGCGGTGAATTGATTGGTGATGTGATGTCGTATTTGAATAAAAAAGACAAATTAGACAATATCTTGAAAGTGGGTGATGGACTCATCAGTCAGGTTTTTCCTGCCTACAAGAGTCCGCTGGTGAGTATGATTGGTATTTATGCAGGTATCAAGAAAAACTCTTCGACGATGTATTCGAGCTTGGTTGCACCGATTTTGATTGATGCCGTGAGTAAAGAAATTGATACAAACAAGCTGGACGTAGAGGGCTTGATAACTTATTTGAGTGATCACCACGAGCCGCTATTTAAGTTAGTCCCCGAAGAATTATTAGAAAAAATGATTCCGCAATTAGGTTTGCAGGAATTGCTTTCACCGAAATTTGTTACTGCAAAAAAGATGGCTTCGGGAAAACTCGTATCCATCAAAGGCAAGGCAATCAACCAAGATGAAACGCCCGTAACATCATCACCGGGCTACGACGAAGAAAGTAGTGCATCGCCGTTTCCTGTAAAATGGTTACTGATTGGGCTTTTGGTAGCAGCCGTTGTGGCGGGTGGGGTTTATTGGTTTAAAAATATTTACGAGCCAGCCCAAGCCCAAACGCCTACCGAAGAGATTTTACCAGCCATTGACTCGACAACGATTCCGACCGATAGCATAATCAAAGCAGGGACAGACTCAACGGCAGCCTTGAAAGATACAACCAAACTAATTGTGGCCGCTACGCCC
>JANNEN010000313.1:0-10232 GCA_031378715.1 Emticicia sp. | reverse complement strand
AAAAAAATCTAAATCCCAAAGGCATTGAATCAAATCTACAAACCTTAGTGTTTCTTCAATAGGAGTAGTTTTCTTTTTACTCGCCAAAGGAATAGTCGTATTCCTATTTTGAATAATTTTCATACCATCAACTTCTCCTTTACTATGTATAATACAAGCCTTACAGATATACTCACCTGTAATACGAGCATTATTACTGTTTAATTCCTTTTTATTAAAACTATCCACCCAATATGAAAAGTGTTTTTCGATTTCCGTATTTATCTCATTTAAAGTCATAATAATATATTGTTTTATTTCTAAAATTCCCCAGCCCGAAGCATTTTAAGTGTTGCATATTATTCTTCTAATTGTTGCTAAAATATAAGAAAAACCTTTAATTGTTGTAAAAATAGCTAAAACTATGTCAGACCTTATTTTATTTTCAAAATTATCAACACTTCCCCAAAACCTCAAAGTTGAGGTGATGGATTATATTGAGTTTTTAGAGAAAAAATATAAAGTCTCAAAACCTCACCCAAAGGCAGGTTGTATGAAAGGGACATTCAAAATGGCAGATGATTTTGATGCACCCTTAGACGAGTTTAAAGATTATATGTAATGAACTGCTTTTAGATACCCACGCTTTTATTTGGTTTGTCGAAAACGATGCAAACTTACCTATTAAACTTAAAACTCAAATCGAAGATACTGACAATGAAGTCTTCATTAGCATAGTCAGCCTTTGGGAAATTGCCATCAAAACCAGTCTTGGAAAGTTAGAAATGGCTATTGACCTTCCCTCAATTATCAACAAAATAGAAGAAAATGGCTTTGTAATACTGCCCATTTTTCCCGAACATACAGTTTGTATTGCCTCACTACCCTTTCATCATAAAGACCCTTTCGACAGAATGCTGATTGCTCAAACTATCGTTGAAAAACTCAAAATTATTAGCAAAGATGGTGTTTTCGATAGTTATGGCGTTGATTGATTTTGGTAGTTTTCCAGCCCGAAGCCTTTTAAGTGTGCCATAGTGTCGTTCTAAATTTTAATCAATTTCTTGTAAAAGTAGCATTTTTCAACTTTTTATCAATATTTTATGTTATGTTTAGACAAAACTAATCAATCGTATGAGTGCATTAACTGTCAGCCGAGAAGACGAAAATATTATGATTTCGATTCCTGCATCTATCAATAATACTTATATTGAACAATTGCTCGACTATCTCCGAGTAAAATCAATTGCTGACGAAAGCCAAGCAAGCGAGGAAGAAATCGTGGAACTTGCCAACGAAATCAATCAATCATGGTGGCAAACTAATCAACAACGCTTTATCAAATGAAGGTAGTTGTTGATACAAGTGCTATTATGAGCAAAAATGGTAGCGTTGCCGATGTTTTGCTGAATCCCAGAGTTGTTCAATCATTCGCTCACCACTTTACAATCTTCTTGGTTTCTTTTCGTTTCCCCGTATCCAGTACGATGAAGTAAATTCCTGCACCTAAATCAGAGGTTTCGAGCTTAAATTTATCCAAATACGAGCCAATCGGGTACTCATGTTGCATAACCATTTGCCCTTTTTGGTTGAAAAGCGTCACGCTCAATTTTGCCCCAGGTTTGTTATACACTTGGAGGTCAATCTCGTTATCGAAAGGTATCGGAAAATATTTTACCCAAAAATTTGAAGTTTTTGGATTTATCGTAGCTCGTATATTTAACTCTCTGGTATTGATAACGCCATTAGCACAATTAGCGTCCGAAAATCCCGAAACAAAAAAGTTATAGTTAATCGGTTCGGCGGGTACGAAATTTCTCAATACAACATTATTTGTACTCGAAATAGCCTCTTTGTCGTTCAACATAAACTTATAAGGCGGCGTACCCGTGAGTGTAATTTTTATTTGCGTACTATCCAAAATATACGCCTCATTCAAGCCAGAAATACTAATCGTTGGTGCTTTGTTGATTTGTACTTCCACCGAATCGCCCGATAATACTTTGGGGTCAGTACTTTCGAGCCGCACCCAATATTTGCCGCTTTCGGCTTCTCTCGGCACTGCTACTTTGAGTGAATTATTGGTTTCGACCACCGAAGCGTACTTTTTTGTACCCGAAAAAACGGCTTTAAATTCATTCGTGGCGGTATATTTTCCCGCCGCAACGTATTTCAAATCAATGCTTTCGTTTGTGCAAAATTTGGTTTTAGGAATACTCCCCAAACTCAAAGCCAGCACATTTATCTCAATCGAATTGCTAATATCACTCACACAATCTTGGTCGAGGCATTGTACTTTATAAAGCGTATTTGCTTGCGGGTTTATGTTGAGTGCGTTGTTTTTAGTCGTTGTCAAGGTTTCGGTAGGTTTGTTTTCGGCGTTCCATGTCCACCTTGCATTGCTGCAACCTTCGGCCGTCAGATTGGTACTTTCTCCCCGCATGATTTGGCTCGTTGTGGCTTTCAGTTTCGGTGCTTTCAGATAATTACAGGGGTCGATTTTTAATAATTTATCGGACTGCAAGAGCCAAATCTTACCGCTATTGTCCAACTGCAATGTGCCTGCGGTGCTGACCAACGGCACGTTTTCAATCAACTTTAAATCTTTACCATCGAACGAAAAAATCTCTCTTTTTACTCCTAATATACTGTAAATGAACACTTTACCGTTAGCTTCGCCGATGATTCGGTTGCTACCCGAGAGTGACAAGTTTTGGTTTACCCAGCCCGATTCTTTGTTGTATTTTACCAGCGGACTTGTGCCTGCTTGAATCACCCAGAGGTTTTCTTTTGTATCTAAAAAAATCTGATTGATTACGGGATTCAAAACACCATTATTTCGGTTGAAAATTTCAATCTTTTTTGTTTCAAAATTATAATTGTAGATTTCAGAAATGGCAGTGGTATTGTTAAAAACGAGTAAATAGGCTGAGTTTTTCGCCCAAAAAATGCTTTGTATAAGGTTTAAATTGGCAGGTAATTGATACACCAATTCGGTCGAATCTTTGATAATTCGTTGAATGTTTCGGTTGTCGTTTACGTATCTTGTGTTTGGGTCGAAGCTATTAAAGGCCGTATTATTTGTTCCGACAAAATCGCTTGATTCCAAAATTTTGAAAGTATTTGGGTCTAATTTTGCCAATCGGTAGGCAGGCTTCGGAAACACGCCATTGAACGCAATCCGTTTACTCACCTGGGTCAGCATCCAGAGATTTCCCGCAGCATCGGTTTTGGTGTCGAGCAATACATTACTCACATTTCCTTGGGTATTATCACGGTTAATGAGCTTGCCCGAAGTGCCATCAACTTTCATCTGTACGATGCCCTCATTTGTACTCACAAAAGCATAATTATCATTGAAAACAACCTTACGCAGCGTACGACTAAGGTTCTCTGTACTGCTATTAGTAAAATACGAAAAACTCTCTGGATTGCTTTCTGTGCCTGTTTTAAAAGTTTTTTCTGAAAAACGAACCAAGCCTTTCGGTAGCCCTACGACATTAAATTTATCGTTATTGTATTCTTCAAATTTCACAAAATAGGTCGTGTTCGGCTTTAAGTTTTGCAACAAATACGGGTAGTTAGTTTGCCCCGAATAAATACCTGATTTAAGTGTTCGGTTAATGCTGGGGGAGGAGTAGTTAGCGTTTTCGGAAATAATTACTTTTACTTCCAGCACATCGCCACTGCCCGACAGATAATTAATCGGAAAACTCAGCGGATAGCCGTTGAGTGCTTGTTGGGTTAAGTCAATGGCACTCGCATTAGGTTTCAGCCAAAGTGTAGCGGGTTTTGACCATGCACTACTTTCTGCCCCTCGCACGGCTCGCACTCGCCAAATAATGGCTTCACTTGTTGAGGTAAAAATCAATGAATTGGTGTTCGTTGGGCGGTTTACAGCATTCAAATCAAAGGAGTAGGAGGTATTGCCCGTGCTAAACCCAATCGTCTGAACTTGGTAATCAACGGCATCACTGATTCTATCGAACCGTAGCGTTAGGTTCGTTCCATCAACATTTATCTGACCATTAAACGGCGATATAATTTGCGGAGTTTCCACAATATTGCCCGTTTTCAACTGCGTTGTGTTCGACCATTGTCCTTGTCCGAGCCTATTTTTTGGTTTTATTCGGATAAAATAATTTTGATTTTTCTTCAAAAAAGGCAATGCTACGTACGATTGTTCGCTGCTATCCCGCAGTACGATATTTTTAAAATCCGAACTATTAGCTACTTCAATGAGGTATTCTTCGGCTTGCGGGACTACATTCCACGAAAAAAATGAGTCTTTATTAAAATCCCAGGTTTCGTTTAGCTTCAAGTTTTCACTAATCGTTCTTATTTTTTGATACCTCGTAGTGGCGTTTCTGCTCATGAGTTCGATACAAACGGGGTGAAAATTGTTGAGTCGGCGGCCGCAATAGCTCATTAGCGTACCTTTAATGTTTTCGAGGGCATCGTCGTAGCAAGTGCCTTCTACGGCGTAGCAGAAATCAAGCGGGCCAGTGGGCCAGTTACAACTTTGGGTGTGGGGCGAACCAAAATTATGCCCGATTTCGTGGGCAATCGTTGAGATATTTTGCCACGGCGACACATTAAATTTGCCACTGGCCACGCCACCCGCCCCACTAAATCCTTTGGAGTTGAGGTACATCACAATATCGCTCGGGATTCTCGACAGTGACGTATTCGTATAGGTATTTCGTAGATTAGTGAGCATCACAAAAATATCGCTCACATTGTTGTAGGGGTCTTTGGCTTCTTCTTTCCAGATGTTTACATACGTCAGCACGAGTTTTGTATTGATTTCGTTTTCGTAAATTTCCGATGTTTTCTGAATCATCGTGGCCACCTCGTTTTTGATAAAAAGGGTATCACCGTTGTATTTTTTGAAAGTCTGAAAATCGACATCAACCACCACTCGGCAGATATAAAAATCATCAATGGCTTGCTGGCGGGCTTTGCGTTCGGCCATGTACTGCGGGAGTTGCTTCATTGACTCTGCCGAAATTTCGTTATCATCAAAGCCGCAAGTTGGACTCTGAGCAATCACAAAAGTGGAGCATAGGAGCAGCAAAAACAATAAATTAAAGTTAGGTTTCATATTGTTGGTGATAGTTCTTGATGAATTTGTGTCACAAAATACGATAACTTATGCTATATTTTTATTTTTTTTGAGAAAAAAGTATGGAAAGAAGATACCTTTCTTGTTATTTCTTGAAAATTTGAAAAGAAAGGTTAGAAATTATTGATTTTCAGATAGATTAAAACACAAAAAGCCCCATTTTCGATAGAAAATGGGGCTTTTATAATTTATTTTTTCGCTAAAAATTAGATTTGTACTCGCTTGAAAGCGGCTACGGCCAAACCTTTTTGCGTTTTTTCTAATAACTGAGCAATCGTCAGTGAGTTATCTTTCACAAATATTTGGTTCAATAAAGTAGATTCTTTGTAGAATTTACCTAATTTACCCATGGCGATTTTCTCTAACATCTCTTCTGGCTTACCTTCTTGGCGAGCCACTTCCATGCCGATTTCGATTTCTTTCTGCACGATAGCTGGATCAACGTCTTCTTTGTCCAAACCAACTGGCTTCATAGCTGCAATTTGCATCGCAATATCCTTACCTACTTCGGTAACATCGTTTCCGTCAGTATTATTGAAAGCTACCAATACGCCCAACTTACCCGTTGAGTGATTATATGCAACAACCTGCTCGGCTTCTACGTGCTGGAAGTCAGAGATAACGATTTTTTCACCGATTTTCCCTACCAATTCCAAAATCACCTCTTCAACCGTGCGACCATCGGGCATTGATTGTGTCATTAACGTTGCGGCATCTTTTGTGTGGTGTTTTACGCCTACTTGTAGCACTTCTTCTGCCAAAGTACGGAACATATCAACCTTTGAAACTGGCTCAGTTTCGCAAGCCAAAGCCAAAATTTTGGCACTTTTACCGCTATCACTTACATCAATTAATACAATACCTTCGTTGGTTTCGTTGTCGGCACGCTTGGCGGCTACTTTTTGTCCAGCCTTACGAAGTACCTCAACTGCTTTCTCGAAATCGCCTTCGGCTTCGGTCAAAGCTTTTTTACAGTCCATCATACCTGCCCCTGTCATCTGACGGAGCTTGTTTACATCTGCTGCTGTGATTGTCATTTTATGTTTTTATTAAATTTTTGTTAATACTTTATCTTTTGAAACACAACAGCCCAAAACTTTCGCTTCGGGCTATTTTGTTGATATACTTTTTAGCCTTTATATTAAGCTGCTTCTTCTTCGGTTGTTGTTTCGGCGGCCGCTTCTGCTATTGCCTCAACCACCGCAGCGGGCGTTGCTGCTACTTTCGCAGCGGCTTTTGCTTCTCTTGCTTCACGGGCTTCATCTACGGCACGCTTTGCGTCTTCCTCTTCTTGAAGGGCGGCATTGTCTTTATCTACTTTACGTTCCATGAGGCCCTCTTCGATGGCTCTACCGAGTGCCAAAGTGATTAATGCTACTGATTTGTAAGCATCATCATTACCTGGGATTGGATACTCAACGTTCTCTGGGTTTGAGTTTGTATCGCAAATGGCAATTACTGGAATACCCAAACGGTGGGCTTCCGATACGGCTAAGTGTTCACGCTTCACATCGACAACAAATAGTGCCGCTGGAAGTCTTGATAAATCGGCTACACCACCCAACAAACGCTCCAACTTAATACGCTCACGCTCGAGTGTCAAACGCTCACGCTTGGCGATATTCTTGGCCGTTGATTCGTCTTTCAACATACGCTCAACGGTTTGCAATTTCTTCAAAGATTTTTTGATTGTTGCAAAATTTGTGAGCATACCACCTAACCAACGCTCGGTTACGTAAGGCATTTTCAAGCGACGTGCCTCTTCAGCTACTATCTCTTGGGCTTGCTTTTTTGTAGCTACGAACATGATTTTTCGTCCCGAACGAACGATACCTTTCACTACTTCTTGGGCATCATCAAGGCACGCAAGTGTTTTGTTAAGGTCAATGATGTGGATACCGTTTTTCTCCATGAAGATATACGGTGCCATTTTGGGGTCCCACTTGCGGGTAAGGTGTCCGAAGTGAACACCTGCATCTAATAACTCTTTGTATTCTAATTGTGCCATTTTTTTGAAAATGATAAAAAGATGTAAATAAAATATAAACTACGCAGCACAGCACACCGGACACGATTAAGTGCTGTCTGGACTATGAAAACTTACGATTTACGAACAAGCAATCGTATTTCGTAAATTGTAATTCGTAAATAATATTAACGTTTCGAGAATTGGAATTTCTTACGTGCTTTCTTGCGACCTGGCTTTTTACGCTCAACCATACGTGCATCACGAGTTAAGAAACCTTCTTTTTTCAACGCTGGACGGTTTTCAGCATTTGCTTCACACAAAGCACGAGAAACTGCCATACGAACAGCCTCGGCTTGTCCCGCAATTCCACCACCGTTTACATTGACTTTTAAATCGTATTGACCAGCCGTACTTGTTGTAGTAAAGGGCTGATTTAAGATAATTTGGAGAATTTCCGAAGGAAAATATTCCTTCAAAGTTTTTCCATTGATAGAAACTTCACCGTTGCCTTGTTTCATATAGATACGGGCTACGGCTGTTTTTCTTCTACCTACTGCGTTGATAACTTGCATTTGTATATAGAATTTGAAAATATTCTGAAATTAGTAAAGAATTGTTTTCAGTTGTAAAGTTGAAAGTTTGATAGTCGATTGTCTATTGACGATGGTCGATAGTTTCTCTACTTATTTGAGAATTATTTTAGATAACTCAAAATTCAGAACTCAGAACTCAGAACTGTTTTTATAACTCAATCGTTTTTGGCGTTTGAGCTGCGTGTGGGTGGTTTTCGCCTACATAAACATACAAATTTGTATATAAATGACGACCCAAAATACCCTTTGGTAGCATACCTTTTACGGCCATTTCTACCACACGACGACCGTCTTTGGCCATCAACTCACGGGGAGTAGCAAAACGCTGTCCGCCTGGGTGGCCTGTGTGACGGGTATAGACCTTATCGGTCATTTTCTTACCAGTCAAACGGATTTTCTCGGCATTGATAACGATTACATTGTCACCACAATCAACGTGTGGGGTGTAATTGGTCTTGTTTTTGCCACGAATGATGCTCGCAATCTGGCTGCACAAACGACCCAATACTTTGTCGGTAGCATCTACAACTACCCATTCTTTATTGACGGTTTCGCTGTTGGCAGAAATCGTCTTGTAACTTAAATGCTTCACTGTTTTGTTATTTTAAATGTTTGTCACTGGGCGTTCCGCCACAATGTTTGAAAAAAGCATTTGTCACCTATTTTTCGGTTTTCGCTCCCAAAAGCTACGACTGATTTTCGGTGACTTTTTTCGGAAGTTATGGGGTGCTGAAACAACACTTGGTTCGCTTCGGAATTAGCGTTCCTCCCTAACTTATACTCTCCCTCGAACAAACGGGCTACGCTACGAGGGTGGTATTTTGGGGCTGCAAAATTATTAATTTCTTTTGATAAAAGCAAAATCTTACGCATTAATTTGAGGATTGTTTGTAGAAATGTGCTTTTTTGTGGGAAATTGTTGATTTTGGTTTAGATTTTTATCGGAAAAGGGTAGAGAGAGAATCATTGATGGGTGGTTGGGGAGGGATTGTGTCTGCTTACGCTAAACTTTATCTAAAGATTTCAAAGATTTTGGATTGCGTTTCACATGGAATATATCAAGAAAGTATATTTTTGAAAGTTTGTAATCAATGTGATAGTATATTTCGTAATTTTTCTTAAAAGTAGCAAAGCGATAAGGTCGCTTAGTTTTAATTTTTTGTAGTGTAGCAAAAGCCTCTGGATTTTCGCAAATTTGATATATCTTTTCTACAATTTCTTTTTCAAAAATGAGAGAGTTTTGATAAGAGTTTGCTCGAATATAATCAAGAATTTTTTCAATGCTTTCAGTAAAATTAGTTTTTATTTCGGTCGAAAACGCCTGATTTACCTCCATGATTCCATTTTTCTCTTAAATTCGTCAATACTTATGCCTTCTTGGAGCATCGCTTTGTCCAGTTTTTCGCTCATTTGTTTGGTAGTATATTTTTCTCCTTCTGGGAAACTTTCATAAGCATCATCTTCAAAAACTCGACTATGAATGTTTTTTAGTGAAGCAAAAGCCAGCACTTCTTTCAATGTGATTGTATCCTTGATTTCTAACTCAACCGTCATAATAGTGTTTTTTTTGCACGAATATAAATACTTTTCTTAATGATAACAAATATTTTATTGGTCAAAATCCTTTAACTAATCTTAACTTTGCCGTTTAGACGTGGCACTGCCACGTTTCTACCGATACGTCAAAATCCTCTGACTAAATTAACTATGCCCGATGCAAAAACTCCTCAAAACATACCTTCGTCGGCTGACTAATCTTACTTCGAGAAATCGCTCGTTGCTGCTGCTCAATTTGCCCCAAGAGCAGTTTTTTGACTTGCACCAACTTGATTTTTTGGACGGAAAATCCTCTTTTGAATATATTAATCAACTGATTGCTCAAAAAAATACCGTTCCGCTTTGTGATATTTTGGATAGCCGTTTGGAAAAAGTGAACGAAGCGAGTAAAGTCTTGCGAAAAATTGCCCGCACCGAAACCTTTATTGAGCAGGAGCGAGGAGCGAAAGATTTGTATGTGGGTTATCCATTTGTGAAGGGCAAACTCTCGGACGGAACGGTGGTGCGTTGCCCACTTTTGTTTTTTCCTGTAACATTGAAAACCGACGAAAAAAAATGGATTTTAGGAAAACGTGATGAGCCAATTTCGCTCAATCGGAGTTTTTTGTTGGCTTATTCGCACTTTAATCAGGTACAGGTTTCGGACGAATTTTTGGAAACTTCCTTTGAAGATGCGGAACGCCGCCCGTTTGATAAAGATAGCCTTGTTTTTCGCACCCAACTCTACGAATTATTGAAGGAAAGTTCGATAGAAATAAACTTTAATCAAGATAATTTTACGAATCAACTCATTGATTATCAGCGACTTACGAAGTCAGATTTGGAACTTTCGGAGCGAAACGGCGAACTCAAACTTTATCCGCAAGCCGTGCTGGGAATCTTCCCGCAGGCAGGGTCGTTTTTAGTGCCTGATTATGAGGAAATGATAGCAGCCCCAACAGCCCCCCCCACAGCCCCCCCCCCCCCCCCGGGGGGGGGCGCAAAAAAAAGCAAGGGGATACACAAAAAA